>JAKADI010000059.1 GCA_021820675.1 Bacillota bacterium
TTTGATCAGTCCCGCCCTGGTCGAAGAACCGGTGGCGTATAAAGCCCTAGCGGTTGATGAACGTGAAAGTATTAGTATTATGGTAAATGAGGAAGACCACCTACGTATTCAGATCCTTTTATCGGGATTGCAGTTAGAAGAAGCGTGGACCGTGGCAAATCAATTGGATGATGCACTCGAGCAGAATTTAGATTACGCTTATGACAGTCGTTCGGGTTATTTGACAGCATGCCCGACGAATATCGGGACGGCCATGCGGGCCTCCGTGATGGTTCATCTACCAGCTCTTGTCTTAACCCGCCAAGCCTCCCAAGTGTTTACCACTCTAGCCCAAATTGGGATGGTGGTGCGCGGATTATATGGAGAAGGCTCGGATGCGGTCGGCAACATCTTTCAAATATCCAACCAAATCTCGTTAGGGTTAAGTGAAAGCGAGTTTATCCATAACTTGGCGACGGTGACGCAACAGATTGTGGGGCGCGAGCGGCATGCCAGACAGTATTTGCAACATAATGCGGGGGTGATGCTGGCCGATCGGGTCGAACGGGCTTGGGGTCTTTTAACTCACGCCCATATTATGACATCGGAAGAAGCCTTACGGTTACTGTCAGAAGTCAAATTAGGACAAGATTTAGGATTGTTGCCGAAAACGCAAAGTACGTTTGCGCAGTTGACGCTGTTTACTCGCCCGGGCTTTTTACAATTTCAAGCGGGTCGTGAACTCAATACTGCGGAGCGTGATCAGAGTCGGGCGCAGTTTCTACGCGAAAGGTTGCGGGAGGAATCGCAGTCTCAATAAGTGTTATCCGTGGAAGGATAAGGGGAAAAGCGGTTCTAGTTGGAGAGGAGAATGCTGATGTTTGGACAATTTACCGAAAAAGCTCGTCGCGTTGTCATCCATGCACAAGACGAAGCCCGGCGGATGGGCCACAACTTTGTCGGGACGGAACACCTGCTCTTAGGTCTTATCCGGGAAACCAATTCTTTGCCAGCTAAGGTCCTTCAATCTATTGGGCTAGATTTAGAGACTGTTCGTGCGGAAGTCTTGAAGGCGACGGGCCGAGGTCCAGCGATTGGGCCCAACGAAGAAGTCACCTTTACCCCGCGAGCCAAAAAAGTGGTGTTAGAACTGGCTGGCCAGGAAGCACGGGCTTTAAACCAAAACTATATTGGGCCGGAACATCTTTTACTGGGACTAATCCGAGAAGGCGAGGGAGTCGCAGCGCAAGTGCTGTTGGCAGCAGGCGCCGATCTGAACAAAGTCCGCCACCAGTTGTTGCATAATGCAGCCGGGGGTCAAGTTTCGGCAGGAGCTGCCGAACAACCGCAGGCTGTGAATACGCCCACTTTGGACCTTTATGGGCGTGATTTAACGCAAATGGCTCGTGAAGGGAAACTAGATCCCGTCATTGGGCGAGATATCGAGGCGGAACGGGTTATCCAGATTCTGAGCCGGAGAACCAAAAACAACCCGGTATTGATTGGTGAGCCGGGAGTCGGCAAAACCGCAGTGGTTGAAGGGTTAGCCGAACGCATTGTGGAAAATAAAGTACCGGAGATTTTAAAGGACAGGCGCGTGGTTGCTCTGGATTTAGGCGCAATGATTGCCGGATCAAAGTATCGAGGGGAGTTTGAAGATCGGCTTAAAAGAGCTATGAACGAAATTCGCGAGGCGAAGAACGTGATCTTGTTCATTGATGAAATGCACACAATCGTAGGCGCCGGTGCGGCCGAAGGGGCGATCGATGCGGCCAATATCCTCAAACCTGCTTTAGCCCGGGGCGAATTGCAGGCTATTGGGGCCACAACCTTAGACGAATATCGAAAGTATGTGGAACGGGACCCGGCATTAGAACGGCGATTTCAGCCCATTATGGTGGAAGAGCCGGCGCCGGAAGAAGCGCTTCAAATTCTTAAGGGGTTAAGAGACCGCTATGAAGCGCACCACCGCGTCAACATCACCGATGAGGCCCTCGAAGCTGCCGTACGGCTCTCTGACCGGTATGTCTCGGACCGGTTTTTACCGGACAAAGCTATTGATCTCATTGATGAAGCTGCGTCGCGCGTCAGACTCAAGAGTTATGTGGCTCCGCCTGATCTGAAAAATTTAGCGGAAAAATTGGAAGAAGTGCGCAAGGAGAAAGAAGCAGCCGTTCAAGCTCAAGAATTTGAGAAGGCCGCTCAAATGCGGGATGAAGAACAAAAACTGCGCGAAGAACTCGACCGTCAGACGCAAGAATGGCACAATCGCCAAGGCAAAGAGGCGATCAACGTCACCCCGGAGGATATTGCCCATATTGTCTCTTCATGGACGGGTATCCCCGTGGAAAAACTCAAGGGCGAGGAATCGGAGCGATTGCTGAAATTAGAAGATGAACTACATGCCCGGGTTGTCGGGCAGGACGAGGCGGTAAAGGCCGTAAGCCGGGCTATTCGGCGCGCTCGGGCCGGATTGAAAAATCCCAGGCGTCCCATTGGATCATTTTTGTTCTTAGGGCCAACCGGTGTCGGGAAGTCAGAGCTGGCAAAGGCCTTGGCATCGTCTTTATTTGGCGACGAAGAAGCGATGGTGACCATTGATATGTCGGAGTACATGGAACGGCACGCTGTCTCCCGTCTAATGGGGGCTCCTCCAGGATATGTAGGCTATGAAGAGGGTGGCCAGCTAACTGAGGCGGTACGGCGCCATCCGTATTCGGTCGTTTTATTGGATGAGATAGAAAAAGCTCATCCTGAAGTCTTTAACATTCTCCTTCAAGTGCTTGAGGAAGGCCGTCTGACGGAAGCGAAAGGGCGTACGGTTGATTTCCGCAATACGGTCATTATCATGACGTCCAACGTGGGGGCGGACTTGATTAAACGGCAAAATACCATCGGATTTCGCCGGGAATCGGATGATAGCCATTACCAGGAAATGAAGGATCGTTTGATGGATGAAGTCAAGCACACTTTTCGTCCTGAATTTATCAACCGTGTTGATGAGATCATTGTCTTCCACGAACTATCAGCGGAACAACTGGCGGCAATCGTGGGGATTATGTTGAAAGAAGTCAACGAACGAATTCGTCAAAATGGCTATGAGCTCACTGTGACGGATGATGCTAAACTGGTGATTGCGAAGGCGGGATACGACCCGGTATTTGGGGCTCGCCCGTTGCGTCGGGCGATTCAACGGCTTGTAGAAGACCAGCTTGCCGAAGATATCTTAGCCGGCCGCTTTGCCGAAGGGGCGCACGTTTTAGTGGATACCAAAGACGGGCAATTAACATTTGCCCAATTAACAGGTGATCCGGTGATGAAAGAATAAAAGGGGTGAGAGGGATCCGGGAGCAGACACGCTATGTATGCCAAGTATGCGCGACGACAAGCGCCCGTTGGTTGGGCCGTTGTCCCGGTTGTGGAGGGTATAATACGATGGAACAGGAGGCTGTGTCCAAGAGTTCCAAGTCTTCCCCTCCTGCTGTCAACGGCGGCCCCATCCCCATCGGGGATGTGGAATCCGATCACGTGGAGCGGGTTTCTACGGGAATTTTGGAAGTCGATCGGGTTTTAGGAGGCGGGATGGTTCCCAATGGTTATTTCTTATTGGGAGGTGATCCGGGAATTGGAAAATCCACCCTCCTTTTACAGATTGCCGCATTTGTCAGCCGCACGGGTCCGGTATTATATATCACGGCCGAGGAATCAAAGGGCCAAACCCGGATACGCGCGGGGAGGCTGGGATCGCTGCCAGAGAATCTCTATATTATGGCGGAAGGAAATATTCAGCACATCGAGGAATCTATTCGGGCTCAAACATGGCAGTTGGTGGTGGTCGATTCCTTGCAGACCGTGTTTGATCCCGATGTTGAATCGGCGCCAGGCAGTGTCGGACAAGTTCGCGGCATTGCGGCCCGGTTGATGCGATTGGCTAAAGAGGCCTGTCCTATATTTCTCGTGGGTCACGTGAATAAAGAAGGGTCAATGCGGCCCGCGGCCTGAGGAAACTTGGGTCGAGGTACTGAGCTATATGCATGAAACATCGAGAGTGGCGCGCGAGAGCCCGTCACAGCGGTCAATGTGCAGGAAACGAAGGAAGCAGGGAAAACTTTGGATCCTCAGAGACAATATGCTCAGCTCCTCGCGTTATGGGCGCAGGGTAACAAGATTGTCAGGCGGCAAACCAATGGGGAAACACAGTCCCCTGCCTTGGAGAGTTGGAAGCTGGGTCAAAGTATCGCAAGTCATGGCATCGCGGTTTTGCCACTAAGTCTTGATCCCTTGATCTTTTTGCTTTCGCCCAACGCTGGGGAATTACTGTGGTGTGTTTTGGTTGATAAAAACATGGGGATGCATAATCCGCACCTTTTTCGGCGTATGCTGTGGTTGGATAACGATCAGGGCCCGGCGCTTCAGGCAGGTCACGTGTGGGCCGTATCGCCCGCCTTAGCGGCGAAATTGGGAGCGTTGCAGTGGGAAACCCTATGCCACTGGATTGGCAGGAAATGCGAGGACGTAAAGTGGCCCCGGGAGGAACAGGCTATTACGGTCCTGGCGGGATTATCCCATCAAAAACAACGCATTGGGACAGCTCCCGCAGCCGATTGGTTTCCGTTATCACAACTATGGCGACATCGCGGAACGTGGCAAAAGGTTTCTATCAGCCATCAGTACCCGTGGTTGCACTGGAACTCTTCGTCGGACACATATCTGTGGCCCTCGTCATGACGCAGGATGAAGACAGTGTCCAAGTTGCGCTAGCAGGCCCCCGAGTGGTCGAGCACCTTGTTGATGTCGTTTTGATGTTTGAAGGTGATCGGCAGCAACTGTTCCGTGTGCTCCGGAGTATTAAAAACCGTTTTGGGTCAACCAGTGAATTAGGGCTCTTTGCAATGGAGGGCGAAGGTTTGGTGGGGATCGAGGATCCTTCCCGGTTGTTGTTGGAAGAGAGGCCGGTTGACCGCCCCGGGTCCGTTGTCGTGGCTGCCTTTGAAGGAACCAGGCCTCTTATGGTCGAAGTTCAGGCCCTGTTGGTGCGGAGTTTTGGTGCGCCAAGACGCGTCGTTTCGGGCATGGATCCCCACCGCGTAGCCCTTGTGTTGGCTGTCATTGAACGGCATTTGGGGATCAGGATTTCGGAAATGGATGCGTACTTCAAGGTTACAGGTGGTATATCGCTGGATGATCCGGGGATGGACTTAGGGGTTCTCGCCGCGGCTTTGTCCTCTTTTAGCGGAAAAGCGATTCCTCCCCAATGGGCGGTATCGGGTGAGGTCGGATTAACGGGAGAAATCCGGCGAGTTTCCCGGCTGAATGATCGGATTAAGGAAGCCGCCGCTTTAGGCTTCACGCGTGTGTTGGTTCCCGGGACGGTGTCTTCCGTTCAACCCGGCGTACTGACTGTAGCTGCCACCCGAGTTCATGAAGTGGTGTCACGACTAGGGCTGGAATCGGAAGAGGAGTGAGGCGATGGATGATCCGCTTCTAGAGGTTTTGTCCCGCATTGCGCCGGGTACGGCCTTACGGGAAGCTATAGATAACATTATTCGCGCGAAAACGGGTGCCTTGATCATTATTGGCGGTGAGCCCGATATCGACGAGGATTGTGAAGGGGGATTTCGTTTAGATGTCCCGTTTCATCATCAGTTCGTGTATGAGCTGGCTAAAATGGATGGCGCGATCCTTTTAGACCAAGACATGCACCGGATTCGCAAGGCGAATGTTGAACTGATTCCCAAAAAATATGCAACATCAGCCGAAACGGGAATGCGCCACCGGACTGCCGAACGGATTGCGAAAACCCGCAACGCGACCATCATTGCCGTTTCCGAGAGGCGCAGTGTCGTGACAATTTACAAGGGGCAATCCCGTTATGTTCTGCATGATTTAAGTTATATTTTGACAAAGGCCACGAGTGCTTTGGCGTCTTTGGGCCGGTATGACAGGCTTTTTCGAAGCGTAGTCAGGCGTTTGTCGGAAGACGAAACCGAAGGCTTAGTGCCCTTAGCGGATGTGGTGGAAGCGTTGCGCCGAGGATATATTGCGCTGAGTATCCGTCGGGAAATTAACCGTTATGTGGTGGAACTGGGGCGTGATGGTCACTTAATTGATTTACAGCTAGAAGAATACCCGGACATTTTTCGGGATTGGACCTGGATTTGGAAAGATTATCAGGCGGAAGAAGCATCGGTGCCGAGTCCGGTGATCTTGGAAGCTGCGGCGTGGTCGCAAGAAACGTGGGGAAATCGATTAGGTTACGATCGGATAGATTACCGAATCGAGCCCCGGGGCTACCGGTTGCTGCATTCCCTTCGGTTGCCGGAACCCGTCATTGATGAGTTGATAGGCGAATATCATACGTTAGTCCAGATGCGGCAAGCCTCCCTTGACGAATTGCTGCAAATTCCGGGCGTTGGACCACAAAGAGCGCGCGGTATTTGGCTGGCACTGCACGATACGGCTACCGAATCTAATTTTTAGGCACCGGGCTTCCCGGTGCCTTTTTACCAAATTCTTTGCTTTTTCTCATCGGTTCGGTGCTATGATATTATGCACGGGGGTATTGATTTGTTTTCTGCACTAGTAAATGAGGGTATTTATTCCACACCTCCGGGAAAAACTAGAAATTGGGATGACAAGCATCTCGAAGTCATCTGATTACGCAAGGGGGAGGTGGCAGATATGGGAAGAACTGTACGCCAGATACTCACGATTTTTGGGGCCGTACTGGGGATTGCGATCGTATTCCAAAATCTTCACGCTTTAAAGGCTTTGCCATATCTGAATGGCCTAGGACCAGACCGCGGAGCTATTCTACTGGGCATTGGTCTTATTGGTGGCGGTTTGATTGCATATATTTTGGGACCCTGGTTAATTAACGGCGCCAGCCGGGCAATGGAATGGGGGGAGAGTCGGTTACAGACGACACCCACACAAGATTTGCTTTCTGGTTCCGTGGGGCTGATTGTCGGGCTATTAATTGCGTTTCTTTTAACGTCTGAATTGAATGGATTGGGCCTGGTCGGGGTCGTAATTAGGATTGCCATTAGCATTGGGTTCGGCTATGTGGGATTACGGGTATCCATTCGGAAGAAAGACGAATTGATGCGTCCCCAAAGCTGGCTCCCGCGCGTCAAACATCGGGTGAATGACAATGCCAAACCTAAAATATTGGATACGTCCGTGATAATTGACGGGCGTATTGCTGATATCTGCCAAACGGGATTTTTGGAAGGCCCGTTGGTGATTCCTGGGTTTGTCTTGGAAGAACTCCGGCACATCGCTGATTCGGCGGACGTATTAAAACGTAACCGCGGGCGCCGGGGTCTCGACATTCTCAACCATATACAAAAAGAGTTAAAGACCCAGGTCCAGGTATACGAGCGGGAGATTGATCCAGGCTTGGAAGTAGATTCGAAACTGCTGAAGCTTGCAAAAATCATGGATGGGAAAGTCATTACCAATGATTTTAACCTCAACAAAGTCGCAGAGTTACAGGGTGTTCCAGTCCTTAACATTAACGAATTGGCCAATGCGGTAAAACCTGTCGTTTTGCCGGGTGAAGAAATGGTCGTTCATGTTATCAAAGACGGCAAAGAATCTGGCCAAGGCATCGGATACTTGGATGATGGTACCATGATTGTGGTTGATGGGGGTCGCAAGTTTATTGGGCAAACGGTGACCGTAATCGTTACCTCCGTTTTGCAGACGGCGGCGGGGCGGATGATCTTTGCGAAGCTCAAGTCGGCTTTGGGTACGGTAGAATTGAGCGAAGCATAATATCGGTTTCTTTGGTAGAAAAGCCCGGCTAGCGCCGGGCTTTTCTTGTACAATGCAATCGAACGGGTTTGCTCGGCTTGGCGAAAGATAGGGCAGGCAGTTGTGAAAAGTTTTGGGATATTACTGGCCGCCGGTCAAAGCCGGCGAATGGGGGCTTTAGGGCCCAAACTCTGGTTGTCCGTGGCAGGGCGCCCTGCAGTGGCTTGGAGTCTGTGGCATT
>JAKADI010000060.1 GCA_021820675.1 Bacillota bacterium
CGATGGTTGGCGCGGTCATCGTCGGGAGGAACGGTCAGATTGTGGGGGAAGGCTATCATAAACGCGCAGGCGGACCACATGCCGAAGTCGTGGCATTAAATAAAGCAGGTTCTCAGGCGCAAGACGGAACTTTGTATGTCACGCTCGAACCCTGTAATCATACCGGCCACACACCGCCTTGCACTGACGCCATCCTTAAGTCCGGCATCCGCCACGTCGTAATCGCCATGACGGATCCGAACCCCCATGTGAAAGGGGGTGGCCTGGCCCGCCTTCACGCCGCAGGTATTCGTGTGGACGTGGGGGATGGCGAAGACAAGGCCCGGCAGTTAAATCGGGCTTTCATTACCTGGAGTGAGCAAGCCAGACCTTTTGTGACCCTGAAATCCGCCATGAGTCTCGATGGAAAAATCGCAACCAAAACCGGAGACTCTCGTTACATTACCCATAGCGCGGCCTTGGCTAAGACACATGAATTGCGTCGCTTGCATGATGCGATTTTAGTGGGCGTGGGCACCGTTATAACTGATAACCCGGCTCTTACTTACCGCGGGCCTAAACCTGGCCACGACCCGATTCGCGTGGTGTTAGACACGAAAGGGCGCACTCCTCCGTCAGCGCATATTTTTCATCGAGGCTCCCCAACGCCCACCCTGATCTTCACCACTGCACACGCTTCGCTAGACTGGCAACGGGAGATTTTTTCCGCCGGCGGAGAAGTCATTGAAGTATCAGCCAGCCCATCCGGACTCGTCAGCGTAGGTGATGTGCTCAAGGAACTGGCCTCCCGTCACGTGCTGTCCGTGCTCGTTGAAGGCGGGCCACAAGTTCATGCGAGTTTTATTGCTCAGCGAGTTGCGGATGAATGGTATAGTTTCATCTCCCCGCTGATTATCGGGGGACATGCGCCGACGGCCGTGATGGGCGAAGGGATCGCCCGTTTGGCTGATGCATATTCACTGAATTCCTTGGAAGTGCGCAAACTGGGAGAAGACGTGATGATTCATGGATTATTCCCTCCCAGCACGACATTACGCCATCATTCGTCAACAAAGGAGGGAGCACATGTTTAGCGGGTTAGTCGAACACCTCGGACGACTCATCAATTGTGAAACCGCCGCCGACAGTCATTCGCGGATTTTAACGATTGCCTATGATCAGGCGGGCTCCCTGGCCAATGGCGACTCTATCGCGGTCAATGGCGTGTGCTTGACCGTTACCAACCACGAAGCGGCCTGGTTTCAAGCCGAATGTTCGCCCACGACCTTACGAATCACGACATTAGGCACTCTCAAACCCAACGCGCTTGTGAATCTGGAGCGCCCCGTTACCCCGCAAACACGGCTAGGCGGGCACTGGGTGCAAGGCCACATTGATATTCAGGGACAGGTCGAACGGATTGAGGCAGAGGGAGAAGCCAAACATGTCTTTTTTAGCTATCCCTCCGAATATCGATCGCTCCTCGTACCGTTTGGATCCATTACGGTCGACGGTGTGAGCTTAACCGTGGTCTCGGTCGATACCCAAAGATTTCAAGTGACGCTGATTCCTTATACGCAATCACACACCACACTAGGAACTGTGCATCTGACACAAGCCGTGAATCTGGAACTCGATGTGTTAGGAAAATATGTCCGGCAATTATGCGCCCCCTATTTAGAGAAAGAACAGAAGGTGCCACATTATGGAGAATGAACAAACGCTCCTTTCATTCCATACGATTGATGAAGCCCTGGAAGCTCTCAAGCAGGGCGAAATGATTGTTGTCGTGGACGACGAAAACCGCGAAAACGAAGGCGATTTGGTCATGGCGGCCGAATTTGTCACGCCCGAAGCTATCAATTTTATGGCCCAATGGGGCCGCGGCCTGATTTGTGTGCCCATGACCGCCGAGCGGTTACGCCAGTTGGCTATTCCCTCCATGGTCGACGCGCCGGACGAGTCCATGAGCACGGCTTTTACCGTATCGGTCGATGCCCGTTACACAACCACAACCGGCATCTCCGCCCACGATCGGGCCGCAACCATCAAGGCCTTGGTTGATCCGTCCAGCCGACCCGAAGATTTTATCCGTCCCGGCCACATTTTTCCCTTGCGTGCCAAGGACGAAGGGGTTTTACGGCGACCGGGGCATACCGAGGCCAGTGTGGACTTAATGCGTCTAGCCAACCTGCAGCCTGTTGCCGTCATCTGTGAAATTATGGATACGAATGGCACGATGGCGCGCCTCCCTCAGCTCCAGGCGTTCCGAGAGAAATTTGGCTTAAAACTGATCACCATTGCCGATTTGATCCGCTACCGCCGCCAGCGAGAAACCCTATTCATCCGTGAAGGCCAAGCACAACTGCCCACCCGCTATGGAACGTTTAGCGCGGTCGCCTATACCGAAAAAGAAACCCATGACACGCATTTAGTCTTAATGATGGGCGATGTCGCCAATGGGCAACCTGTCCTCGTGCGCGTCCATTCTGAGTGCCTGACGGGAGATGTATTCGGATCACGGCGCTGTGACTGCGGGGAACAATTGGATATGGCTTTGAAGACAATTGCCCAGACAGGCCGTGGCGTTCTTCTTTATATGCGTCAGGAGGGGCGCGGCATTGGACTGGCGAACAAGATCAAGGCCTATGCCTTACAAGAGGCAGGATATGACACCGTGTCGGCAAACCAGGCCTTGGGCTTTCCGCCCGACTCGCGGGATTATGGTGTCGGTGCCCAAATACTTGCGGATTTGGGCATAAAAGAAATTCGCTTATTAACCAATAATCCGAAAAAATATTATGCTTTAGAAGGGTATGGCATCAAAATCGTTGAACGCGTTCCCGTACAAAGCGTACCTCACGAGGACAATGCCTTCTATTTAGAAACCAAAAAGGTCAAGATGGGACACTGGATAGATTGAATTAGGGCGGAGGATTCCCACCTTGTACAAGGGTTCTCCGTGAAGAAAAGAGAGGTTTTGACATATTGTGGCTGAATACCAAGGTTTTCTGACGACACATTCTGGACAACGCTGGGCTATTGTTGTCAGCCGGTTTAACCAACGAGTCACTGATCGACTTCTTGAGGGCGCCGTGGACACACTGATCCGCCACGGCGCTGCTGCCGACGCCATTGATGTCTTTTGGACTCCAGGAGCCTTTGAAGTCCCCAACATGGTCCACTTCTTGGGAGAGGGTAATAAGAAATATGCCGCCATTATCACCTTGGGAGCCATCGTGCGCGGAGATACGCCTCATTTTGATTTTATTGCCTCCAGTACGACCGCTTCCCTGGCCGATTTAAATCGGCACAGCACTATTCCGGTCATATTCGGCATTTTAACCTGTGATACCATGGCGCAAGCCGAAGACCGGGCAGATGGCAAAGCTGGCAACAAAGGGGGCGAAGCGGCCCTGGCCGCCATTGAAATGGCCGATTTATATTACCGGCTCAAAGAATAACCGCATTTTACGGGGTATAGGAACCATTGGCCGCACGCACACTGAGCTCTCCACTGGATATCGGAATGAGCCGGGAGGCATGGCGAATAAGCAACCTGCCCTGTTCGTCTATATCTTCCGCCACTCCGGTGACAGTGCCGGACAGACCCTGGGCCACGACCTCGTGCCCCAGGGTCACACTATAGCGCCGCCATGCCGAAAGGATCGATTCATGGCCATCCACCAGCCATCTTTCGTATCGAGCTTCCAAATAATGGGATAGTTTTTGCCATAACGCTTCCAGCGTTAACGAATCGGCACCAGCCTGAGCCAGAGTAATAGCATGCGAAAATTCCTCCGGTGCCTGTCCATTAACGTTAATGCCGAGACCAAAAATCGCCCAGGGAATGGCTAGACGACCCGCTTCGACCAAAATCCCCGCATATTTTTTCCCGTGAATGATGCCGTCATTCGGCCACTTAAGACCTGCGTCCATTTTTGTCAAGTCCCTTACCGCATCGGTTAAGGCCACGCCAGCCAAGAGGCTTAAAATCCCCCCCTGAGGAAGGCTAGGCGGATACAACACAACTGACACATAAAGTCCCTGCCCTTTCAAGGACGTCCATACCCGTCCTAATCGTCCGCGCCCTGCTGTTTGTTCGAGCGCGATAACCGTGGCGCCGAGGGGAACATTTTCTTGACTCAGACGTTCCCGCAACACCTGGTTCGTCGAGCCCACGCGGGGAAATACGGTGAGGTCTTGTCCAAGCCATCCAGGCTCGTCCCGCATAAATTGCTGTCGCATCTGTTGTCCTTTCTTACGCTGGCCAATCGTGGAGCCGCGTTACACGTTGCGACGCCACCTGGCGCAGCAACGATTCCACGAATCCCCGGCCCGGAATATAAATTATCGGTGCAATTTCCCGTAACGGTTCCAACACAAACCGGCGCAAGTGCATACGCGGATGGGGAAGGATCAAATCGGGCGTCTTGATAATCCGATCGTCATACAATAACAGGTCAACATCCAGGGGCCTAGGCCCCCAGGGCACGGTCCTGAGGCGCCCGCACGCCTGTTCTGCGGCCAAACCCAGGTGTAAGAGATCTTCTCCGGATTGCATCGTTTCTAAACTAAACACCGCATTAAGATAATCCGGTTGAGCGGGGCCGCCTTGAGGTGCCGTGAGGTAAATTCCGGAGCAACGCCTAATCATCCCCACCTCTTGAAATTGCTTCACGACCATAGCAAAACAAGCTAATGGATCCCCTAAATTTCCACCCAAGGCTACATAAACATCATGCATCTCGCCAAATCTCCACTTCCACATAACGAAGGGTATGAGATAGCGGCGGGGCCATTTTCTTTACGCGAACGCCAACCTTGACGACCCGGGGAAAAATTAATATCGCATCAGCAAGACGTTGCGCCAGGGTCTCAATCAAATTCATCGGTTCCCCCTGCATCACTTGAGTAATAGTGGTGACCACGTCGGCATAATTGACAGTGTATTGCAAATCGTCGTTTTGGGCCGCTTGATACGTGTTGACCGCGATTTCCACATCGACCCGAAACTCCTGGGGTATGACCCGCTCATGCGGCAGAACACCGTGACAAGTTTGATACCGTAAATCATGAAGCCGAATCCAATCATGCATGGCGATACCACATATCCGCCACCTGTAGGGCATCATGCGCCGCGGCCACATTATGAACCCGAACGATATCGACCTGGTGAAATACGGCCAAAGCTGACACGGCCGCCGTGGCCACGTCACGTCCCTGGGGCGGACGTCCGGTCACCGCCCCCAAAAAGCGCTTGCGACTGGGACCCAAAAGCAGTCCGGAGCCATATCCCGCGAAAGTGTCTAAATGCCTCAAAACCGTCCAGTTATCTTCAACTTCGTAACCAAACCCTAACCCCGGGTCAACAATAATCTGATCCGGATGGATCCCCCACTGCCGGGCCCGGCCGATTTGATCACGAAAAAACTGTTCCATGACCTGAATCTGTAGCTCACCCTTGGCCCAGGGCTCCGTGCGGTTAAACATCATGATCAACCCCGCGCGCCTCTCAGCCACCACCTTGATCATCTCCGGATCTCCGCTTAAGCCCCAGATATCGTTGACGATGTCGATGCCCGCTTTTAGCGCTCGGTAAGCCACCCAAGCCTTCTGGGTATCCACCGACAGCCAAAGATCTGGCCAAGCTGAGCGAATAGCCAATATTGGCTCTTGCAAACGTGCCCATTCCATTTCAGGCGCCACTGGTTGATAACCGGGCCGGGTGGATTCCGCTCCGACGTCAATCATGTCTGCACCGTCCTCCACAAGTTGTTGGACGTGCTCTAAGATCCGGTCTGACTTGACATATTTACCGCCATCCGAGAATGAATCCGGGGTCACGTTAAGGATTCCCATAATTTTGGTGCCATCCCCCAGTGAGAGTTCCCGGTTGTGGCATCGAAAGATCCGGTTCACTCCTTGTCTCCTTCCCCTATGTCGGCGTTACGGTCGTATACGATGCAGCCCTGGATAATGGTCTTGTCGACCTGACTCCGCCAATCAAAAGGATGGCCTGTCCAAATGACGATATCCCCATCCTTACCGGGGTCTATAGACCCCACCTTATCATCCACCTCACAAATTTCCGCGGCGCTCAGGGTGATCGCCCTGAGGGCTGCTTGTTCGTCCAGCCCTTCCCGAACCGCCAATGCGGCCGAAACCACCAAATATTGCACGGGTACGACAGGATGATCCGTGATTAGTGAAAACTTGACCCCGTGCCGGGCTAAAAGAGCCGGGGTATGAAAACCCCGTTCCCGCACCTCCGGCTTGACCCGCGACACGAGAGCCGGGCCTAAGGAAACCGGCACCTGATATTCCAACAATTCGTCCATCACTTTAAAGGCTTCAGTACCGTGCTCAATGACCTGTCTCACCCCAAATTCACGGCCTATGCGCAAAGCCGTTGAGATGTCGTCGGCACGGTGCGCATGGGTGCGCAAGGGGATCACGCGGTCCAACACCATCAATAAGGCTTCATGATCTAAATTGCGGCGACTACCGGGGTCTTTTTCCCGCATGACCCGGTAATTTGATGCCGCCACAAACGCGTCCCGTAACGCCTTGGCAACACCCATCCGCGTCATAGGAAATTTCTTGTCACTGCCATAAACACGTTTGGGATTTTCACCCATGGCACTTTTCATTCCCGATGGAGCCTTCAACACCATATCGCCCACAGAATGCCCATAAAGGCGCATGCTTGCGCCCTGTCCGCCGATAACATTTCCACTCCCCGGTGTCACCCATGCCGCAGTAATGCCGCCCTGAATCGCGTCAACGAGTGCTACGTCTGCGGGATTAAATCCATCAATAGCCCGAATACCCGGCGTCAGCGGATTGGTCATTTCGTTACCGTCTACTCCTTGGGGTCCCTCCCCATCACTGAAGAGCCCCAAATGCGTGTGGGAATCAATAAACCCCGGCAATACGTACTGCCCGTGCGCATCAATAACCCGAGTCCCCTCCGGAATCAGAACTTCCCGGCCTACCCCCAATATTTGCCCGTTATCGTCCATCAACACGGTTCCCGGATCGATAGATCCGCGGCTAATGGTTTCGACACGTCCTCCGACAATCGCTAACACCCAATTTCCCCCTACCGTTTTTAATGAGCATATCCGAATCGAAACAAAACTTATGACCTCCAATCTTCTGTTCCCTCGTTCCGTTCCGGCCGCGAATACCCCCACGTTTAACTCAATGGGACCGCAGCGGATGTTGAGCCGATCAGACTTTTCCTTATAATATTGTCTGCACCCTGGCCCGGATCCACATCTGGCCGCACCCAAACCCAATCATCCTGGATACCGTCCCGATAGGATTTGTGGACATTGTTCGGGTCGGCACCATTTCATCGGCAAACAATCGTCACAACGTATCCGTGGCACCATGTTTACGCAACTCGGTCTCTTGGGTTTTATAAATCCACTGCCCAAGAACTGAGATGAGGCCCCATCCTCCGCTAGAGAAGCTCACAATAACCCCTTGCCTGGCCGTACGTTTTTGTGTTTTTGCCTCAATTATACAACCATATTTAACATACAACACGCGAACTGCCCCCGTCGCGAAAAGGAGACGCGGGAGCTTCTTGCGTCGTTGTTCCCCGCCCGCACATACGGGTCTTGCAGCATCTTCACCAAACCGTCCGCCGGGTTAGAGCACGTGTCCGTTCCAACTCCAGCGTTGTGACGCCACCAGTGTCCATTTGACTATACGATACTCCTTGGCTGTACTCTGCAAAAGATATAGCGAACCATTTGGACTCACAACGCCGTAAACCCCGCTGGCTACCTTAACCGCGTGCACCTTGATGAACAGCGTCCGCCCTCTTGGCGTTAGCACGGCAACGAAGGCTTTACCGGGATCGGTCAAATT
>JAKADI010000061.1 GCA_021820675.1 Bacillota bacterium
GGAACTCAGCTGACAACCTATGGTGATTTATGATAATCTACTTTTAGCAGATGGCGTTGTTCGACATGACCCAGATAAACTTGGCCCAGCACTGTTGCGGGTATTGCTCAAGTTTCGCCCAAAATGGGCCGAAGGGCGCTTAATAGATGCGTTATGGCTCGAAAATCGTCTTCGGGAGCGACATCAACCACGATGGGATGGTCTTACGCCAAGCAGGTCAAAGCGGAATTAGCTCGACTTCCCCAACCACAAGAGTGTGGATGTCTGTGGTCTGAGTTACTGGGAATTGGATCATGGCCCGGTACGCCGGAAATTTTTTCGGGTCTGGACGTCGGTCATGCTATTGTCGCCAGACGGGCTTATCAGGTCATGAAATGGTTGGGCCTGTCACCACATATTACGGTTGAACACTCACGCCGTCGGTTAGTTTTTCATGTGCTGACGCACGCACAAATGACCGCCCGGAACGGGACAAATCCGATTATGATGTGCCCTAAGAGCTATTTACGAGGACTTTTTTTGGCTCGCGGTTATCTTGCGGAGCCGGAGCGGGCTATTCACCTGGAGATTTGGATGAATGATGAAAGGCAATTTGAGCTGGCTTCCCGTATATTGCTTCCCCTTAAAATCCGTCCCAAAAGTTCCCAAAGACGTGGCCGTCTGATTCTATATCTTAAAGACGGTGAACAAGTTAGGCGCTTTCTGATCCATATTGGAGCTCATCGGGCTGTTCTTGCATTAGAAAGCGCTCAGGTTGTTAAGACTATGAAGAACCAGGTCAATCGCTTGGTTAATTCGGAAACGGCTAATTTACGACGTGCGGTCGAGTCGGGTCTGGAACAAGCTCACATTCTAAGAACCCTTCTCACCCGCGCCGATGAACCCATTCCGCCGGAACTTCAGGAACTGGCGCAATTACGGGTTGCCCATCCCGATTGGTCCTTGAAAGAGCTGGGACTGGCACTTCATCCGCCCATAAGCAAATCGGCGGTAAACCACCGTATGCGTCGACTCCTTGCCCGGATACGAAACGAACACCTGGGTTGAACTGGAGGTTGGGGATTGTTTTTAGGGTAGGACTACCGTTATACCTGGTGTTTTGGCATAATGGTGAATTGTTGGAGTACTGCGACGACAGGTGAGACGAGGTCGACGATGTCGATCACACGGCGTATAATTTATTTGTGAATCCAGTAACGTAGCGTTCCGACGACTGAGTTTTGCGAATGACCTAACCAGATAGCGGAGGGGTTCTATTGCTTACGCATTATACCGCACTTTTGATTTACATCATTGTGGCCTTTGTTGTGGCTTTCGGCATGTCGTTTACCTCGAATTTACTTGGACCCAAAGCGCCTGGAGGGCTAAAACGCACAACCTATGAATCGGGTATCGTTCCAGAAGCGCCGGTTGGGTATTTTTCGGTGCGTTTTTATCGTGTAGCCATGTTTTTTATGATTTTTGATGTGGCTATCATGGCGATTTACCCGTGGGCTATCAGCTTGAGTAGTTTGCACCAGGCGGGTTTCGTCAAAGCCCTGATCTTTTTCGTGGTTATTGCGCTAGCGTTTGCTTATGTTTGGAACAAGGGGGGATTTCAATGGGATTAAGTCTCTCGCAAAAAGAGGTCGAAAAATCCCTGTTGCTGACAACCGTGGAAAAAATGGGACGTTGGGCCCAAAAATCTTCCGTATGGCCGGCAACTTTTGGTCTGGCATGCTGCGCGATCGAGATGATGAGTGTTACCAATTCCCGTTATGACCTGGCGCGGTTTGGGGCAGAAGTGTTTAGAGCCTCTCCAAGACAAGCCGATCTGATGATCGTCGCGGGGCGTGTTAGTCAAAAGATGGCTCCGGTGCTTCGGACCATTTGGGAGCAAATGCCTGAGCCAAAATGGGTAATTTCCATGGGAGCCTGTGCGTCCTCAGGTGGCGTCTTTGACAATTATGCGATTATCCAGGGGGTCGACCATGTCGTACCGGTTGACATTTATGTGCCGGGGTGCCCGCCGAACCCTGAGGCATTGATGTTTGGGATTTTGAAATTGCAAGAGCAAATCGTCAAAGGAATTCCGCCCAAATATCAGCGTGTGGCTATGGAGGGACAAACGCCATGAATCACAACGATCCGGATATTTTGGGCAGATTGGCCGAGCGGTTTCCTCAAGGTTTTACCTCGGTACAGGCAGTAGACCAACCGACACTGTTAACAACCCGCGACCAGTTGGTGACCATGATGCAATATCTGCGTGATCAGGAGCAATATCGGCTTTGTCTCGATGTGCTGGTGGTTGATTATCTTCCTGATCGCCCACGATTCGAGCTGGTGTACCATTTGTATAATCCCTGGAAGCATGCACGACTCCGTGTCAAAATCCGAGTCGGGATTAATGAAAAGGTGCCGAGTATGACAGAACTATGGCCTGGTTGTAATTGGCCTGAACGGGAAGCGTTCGATTTATTTGGAATCCAATTTGAAGGGCATCCAAATTTGCGGCGAATTTATCTCCCGGATGATTGGGACGGTCATCCTTTACGTAAGGACTATCCCTTGACCGGCACACGAGTTGACTGAATTGGGAGGCGAAAATATGGCTATCGAAAAGCCTGAATTGCTGGGAGCCTCGGAACCCGATGACACCATGATCATTAATCTCGGCCCGCAGCATCCTAGTACCCATGGCGTTTTGCGGGTGCGCTTGCAACTTGATGGAGAACGCGTCGTTTATGCGGAACCGGTCATCGGATATTTGCACACGGGATTTGAAAAGAGCGCCGAAAATTTAACTTTTCAACAGTGTAACACCATTACCGATCGGTTGGATTATTTGGCGCCCATGACGAACAACTTAGCCTACGTCTTGGCGGTTGAAAAAATATTGAAGGTGGAAGTGCCCAAGCGTGCACAGTATATTCGCGTGCTATTTGCCGAATTAACCCGGGTGGCGAGTCACTTAGTTTGGCTGGGTACCCACGTTATGGATTTAGGAGCCATGAGTTTATTCTTCTACACAATGCGTGAACGCGAAGTCATCCTCGATTTGATTGAAGCGGCATCCGGCGTCCGCATGAACCCTAGTTACTTCCGTGTGGGCGGGCTGGCCTATGATTTGCCCGATGGGTTTCATGAGAAGGTTTACGCCTTTATCAAAGACTTTCCGCGTTGGATGAAGGCATATCGGCATCTCTTTGACGGCAATCCCCTCATCAACGTTCGGCTTAAAGGCATTGCGATCTTAAGCCAAGAAGATGCCTTGGGGTTGTCCGTAACCGGGCCTAACTTACGTGCCACAGGGTTGCCCTTGGATTTGCGTAAGGACGAACCGTATTCCTCCTATGACGAGTTTGAGTTTGCGGTGCCAGTGAGGACAGAATGCGATGCGTACGCACGATTTTGGGTTCGTGTGGATGAGATGTACGAGTCCATGAAGATCATCGAACAAGCTATTGACAAGATCGAACCTCAGGGACCATACGCCACTAGCGACCGAAAAATTAGTTTGCCTCCCCGGGAAGAAATCTACGGGAATATGGAGGCGTTGATCCATCAATTTAAACTGGTGACCCAGGGATTTCCGGTTCCTGCGGGGGAAGTTTACCATGGCATCGAAGGTCCTCGGGGAGAAATTGGATTTTACCTGGTTTCCGACGGTGGTTCCAAACCGTATCGGTGGAGGGCTCGAACGCCATCGTTTTATAATTTGCAGTCTTTGCCCCTCATGTGTAAAGGCGGGCTTGTTGCCGACGTGATTACATCTATCGGGAGCATCGACATAATGTTGGGGGATGTCGACAAATGAAGCCTGAATGGAGCCAATGGGCAAAAGAGGCTAAGGAACAATTTCCACAGGCAAATTCGAGTTTGCTACCGCTTTTGCATCGAATTCAGCAAGCCGAAGGATGGCTATCGGATGAAACCATCCAGGACGTGGCTTCGTTATTGGGATTGACGACGCAGTATGTGGAGTCGGTCGCGTCTTTTTATTCGTTGTTCTATCGGGACAAGGTGGGAAAGACCGTGATTCATGTGTGTGTTGGATTATCGTGCGCGCTTGCCGGGTCCGATCACGTGATGGAAAAGTTGGAGCACAAACTCGGGATTCACGAAGGGCAGACCACTCCGGATGGGCAATACACTCTGCTCGAGGCAGAATGCCTTGCCGCCTGCAATCTCGCGCCGGTTGTTCAACGCAATTTGCGCTTTCATGGGCCTGTTGACCCTGCCGAGTTAGATGCAGATGCCTTTTTAGCGGGTGACGGGAATGAGGTGAACCGGTGAGTCAGAAATACTATTTATTGCGGAATCGAGAGATTCCAGATATTGATCACATATCAGTATATCTGGCTAATGGTGGGTATGACGCCTTACGTAAGGCCGTGAACGAGTTTCAACCAGAAGAGCTGGTAGACCTCGTGAAAAAATCCGGGTTACGAGGCCGAGGCGGTGCGGGCTTTCCCACGGGGATGAAATGGGGATTTCTTCCCAACGACGGCCGGAAACGGTATTTGGTGGTCAACTCAGACGAAGCGGAACCGGGAACATACAAGGACCGGGAGATTATTGAACACAATCCCCACCAACTAGTAGAGGGAATTATCATTTCCAGTTATGCGACCAAAGCCCGCGAAGCTTACATTTACTGCCGGGGTGAGTTTCTCTTCGGATCGGAACAACTGAAACGTGCTGTCCGAGAAGCTTATGAACACGGATTTCTCGGTGAAAATATTTTAGGATCGGGGTTCTCGCTGGATTTATGGGTATACCGGGGAGCCGGAGCCTATATTTGTGGTGAGGAATCAGCCCTGCTGGAATCTCTCGAAGGCAAGCGTGGCAATCCGCGTTTAAAGCCGCCCTTCCCTGCAATTGCCGGATTGTATGGTGGTCCCACCGTTGTTAATAATGTCGAAACCATTACAAACGTACCCGCTATTGTGACTTACGGTGCCGAATGGTACACCAGTATGGGAACCGCCAAGAGTCCGGGACTAAAGATTTTTAGCGTGAGTGGGAGGGTTAAACGGCCCGATAACTACGAGATACCGCTGGCGACGCCACTACGCACCCTGATAGAGGAGTACGCCGGTGGTATGCTGCCAGGACGTCAAATAAAGGCAGTGATTCCGGGAGGGAGTTCAGTGCCATTGTTGAACCCGGATAAACTGGATACGCCTTTAGATTATGAATCGGTATTGCAGGCGGGGTCTATGTTGGGATCCGGTGGCTGCATTGTTTTAGATGATCATGTGTGTATCGTGGGAGCCACGGCCAGGCTTGTGAAGTTTTATCGCGAGGAATCGTGCGGCAAGTGTACGCCATGCCGTGAAGGAACGTATTGGATGACCGATGTTTTGGAGCGAATGGAGCACGGGTTGGGAACTCCGGATGACATCGAAACCTTATTAGACGTAGCCGACAATATCGGTGGTAAGTGCTTTTGCCCCTTGGGAGACGCGTCCTTAGGGGTGTTAGTTAGTGCCATGAAATACTTCCGTGATGAGTTTGAGGCGCATGTCTTTGAACATGCCTGTCCGATGGGAGAGAAGTTATATGATACGGTTAACTATTGATGACCAAGAAATCAGTGTGCCTGAAGGCTCCATGATTGTTGATGCCGCCGCGAAACTGGGCATTGACGTTCCGATTTATTGTTACCATAAGGCGTTAGGACCATTAGGGGCTTGTCGAATGTGCCTGGTGCAAGTGGAGAAAATGCCGAAGTTAGTGACGGGGTGTACGACTGCGGTCAGTGAAGGTATGGTTGTGCATACCAAAGGCGCCGCGGTCGAAAAGGGGCGCAAGGGTGTATTGGAGTTTCTGCTGATCAACCACCCTTTGGATTGTCCTGTGTGTGATAAAGGAGGAGAATGCTACCTCCAGGATTACGCGTTTAATTATGGCCCGGGCCAGGGGCGATTTCAGGAACCGAAGATTGAAAAAGTCAAAGACGATCCGATTAACGAGTTTGTCTTAATCGATCAAGAGCGATGTGTTTTGTGTCAGCGGTGTGTTCGTTTCATGAACGAGTACGTTGGCGAAGGCCAACTCCTACTCGAAGGCCGAGGTGTTGAAACCGTTGTCACCACGGTGAACCACGAACCTGCGACAAGTATCTTTACAGGAAATGTGATTGATTTGTGCCCGGTGGGCGCCTTATTGTCGGCTCCTTATCATCACAAAGGGCGTCCATGGAATATTGACCGTCAAACGACGATTTGCCCTCAATGTCCTGTCGGGTGTCCCAGCAACATAACTATGCGTGAAAGTCACATTATCCGGATGGAAGGGCGCCCGATTGCTGAACGTGAGTGGGGCTGGCTGTGTGACCGGGGCCGCTTTGGTTATGACTTCGGGTATCACCCGCTTAGAGTGTTGGATTCGGTCGTCCGAGGGGAGTCGTTATCGAGTGCCCAAGCTATGCGTGATACGGCCGAGTGGATGAAGGAAACCCTCCGTGAATATGGTATGGGCAGCATTGGGTTTGTGTTAGGCGGGCATTTTACGGCGGAAGAGGCCTTTTGGATCAAGAAGTTTGCTCAGGAAGTTGTCCATAGTTCCGAATTAGCAACGATTCGCAACGTACCCGGGTATTTGCCGACACATTTAAACGGCACGTTCGAGGACATTGAAAAAAGCCACATGGTGATTTTGGTGGGAGTCGATCCCTACGAAGCGGCTCCCGTTGTTCACCTCAAGTTGCGGGAGCGCCATAAGGGCTTTGGTGGATTGCAGGTGCTCGGAGTGGGACCGAGGAAATTAACGCGCGCCACGCTGCCGGGAGACAATTTCGTCATTCCCAGTGAGGATGAGGCCGTATTGTTCGCTCAAGCGTTAATGTTAGCCAAACCTGGGGATACGACGGTGCACATGCTAGCCGAACAGGTGGGTGATTATCCGTTACCCTTGGCAACAGATTCCTTAAAGGCTTTTGGCGAATCACTCTTGACATCTCCGTATTTGACATTGCTGTGGGATGGGGAAAATCCTGAAATGGAACAAGTGTTCCAAGCATTGAAGACGGTGCGGGATAATCCTACCGTGGTTCTACCTGCATTTGGCCCTGTGAATTGGAGAGGCTATGAATGGGCTGGGTTTCCCACCCAATACGGAGACCTTCGAAACCTGCTAGTGAAAGCCAAAAACGGAGAAGTGCGAATGCTTGTTTTGTGGGGAGCCGATTTATTACGGGAGTTCCCGGACCAGGCTTTAGCAAAGGAAGCGCTTGAGGCAGTGGATTACGTCGTGTCTGCTCAAATTCGTCCACCTCTGGATATGCCTTACGTGGATGCCTTGCTGCCAGTGGCAACATGGGGAGAAGTTGAGGGAAGCTACGTTAATATGGAAGCGCGGATCGCATTAGCTGCAGCGGGTGTTCAACCGCCGGGACAATGTCGTCCCACTAAAACATACCTCGTGGGATGGGCACGGCTGTTTAAACAAGTCTTTGGTACCGAGGAATCGTGGGATGCCTTTGATGACCTTGCGGGCGACCTTCTTCCGCGAACCTCCGAAAATGAAGGCGCCGCGGTGGTTCCCGTCACACGGCCGGTATCAGAGGAAGAACCGGTGGCATGGCAGGTGATTCGGGGGGATTGGGTTATCGAAAACGGCATTCCCTCAGAAATTTTAGAACCCCGACACACGCCTTTTGTGGGACGGATTCATCCTGATGAGGCCAAGGCACTTGATATATCCGACAACGGCGGATATGTTGATGTTCTGGCTGCGTCCGGAGTGGTCACTATCGGGGTTCGTCCGGATCCTTCCATTCCATTGCGCACTTTATGGGTGCCACGGGGGAGCCATCATGAATGGAACACCTCTCTTCACGGAGTACAAGCGTT
>JAKADI010000062.1 GCA_021820675.1 Bacillota bacterium
GCTGAGGATGCGAGGGCAAATCATGTCGCCTAGGCCCTGTGGTAACGCCATCGTGTGCTCTGGGACCTACCGTCGGATTGGCGAAATGTCTTGCGGCTGATGCCGCCATTAACCAAAGTCGGCCACGGGATCGCGGGGAATGCAGGGGGGTGAAAACACTAGGAGCCACCTGCTGTTGTCAAATCGTCTTAATAGCAGTTGGCCCGTATTCGGGACCCAAATATGACGTGCTGCCGGGCCATGTGCTTCGAGGATGACGAGCACGGCGCCTTTAATACAATCGGCATGGGTCGAGGCCACCACCAAAGAGTTCGGCTCACAGGTCTTGAGAAATTGGGCCAACACGGCAAGAACTCGGTGCCCCACATCGACAATGCTTTCCCCCCCGGGTGGCGGGTTGCTTTCGGGGTCTCGCCGCCAGGCTTGAAAGGCTGGCAGATTGGCTGTTTCCAGATCCTTTAAGCGCCGTCCGTCCCATTGACCTAAATCAACCTCTGCGAGATCTTTTAAGATGATGGGACTGAGACGGCGAAGCCGCGCCAAAGGGGCAATCGTTTGTTGCGCACGGACTAAGGGACTGGTGACAATATGATCAATAGGGGCATTTCCCAACTGTTGAGCCAAGCGTTCAGCTTCTAACGACCCAGCACGCGTGAGCGGCGGATCCCACGTGTGGGAAGCAAAACGTCCAGCCGCATTGGCTTCACTTTCCCCATGACGGACTAATAACACATCGACATATGCGGGCAACACAAAACCTCCAGTGCAAAAATTTGAGTCGGTGGGAGATGGGCGCTTCTCTATCTTATCGAAATAAAGCAGTTATGGGGAAAATTTATTGCGATGCGCGGAATTTGTCAATCTCGTGTGAAACGATCAACAACATGACGCTATCTGACAGAATGTATCCGCCAGCGTCCCCGGGGAACTTCGTCCAAAAATTCTTCAACATCAAAACCTATTCGTGCCCCATGGTTGATGGTATGCTTGTCATATCCTGTGAAGAGGGGACAACGGTGGACCAACATAAGGCAGAATCGTTATTTGACGCCGCATTTCGTGTTTTGCGCCTCATGGCGCGGCAATTTGCGCGTGGCAAGCCGGGACATATGACTCCTACGCAATATCATATTTTATACGTGATCCGGGATATGGGGACATTGACGCTAATGGATATGGCGAAGCATTTACAGGTTTCCGCTCCGACAGCCACGCGGGCCGTAGATGCTTTGGTGCAAAAAGGCTTATTGAATAAAGAACGAGATCCACAGGATCGCCGGTTGGTATGGTTGAGATTATCGAATGCAGGCACTATGCTGCTGGCACAACAGCGTGCCGAACACGTAAAGTTTTTAGCGCAAGAGGCCGATGCCAAATTGAGCGTCGAAGAACAAGATTCTCTCATCGCGTTGCTAAACAAGCTCATTCCCCCGGCACCGTCCGAAAAATAAGAAGATAAGTGGTGAATGTCTATCATTGGTTTAATTGTCAATCCGATGGCTGGTCGTGACATCAGGCGGTTGGTCGCGGCAGCATCCTTGCAGTCCGCACCGGAAAAGATGCTGGCGGTGAGACGGCTGATTGCGGGAATAGCCGCGGTGCCCGGAATGGAAGTCATGATGGTCGATGACTATGAGGGATTTGGTCGTTATGCTCATCACGAACTCAGTTCGATTTTGCCCGTGAGACTCATTACGGGGGAAAAAGAGCCGAGTAACGGCACGTCGACCATTGACTGGGCGCTACGGCTCCAAGAGGCAGGCGCACGGATGGTGATGAGTGTGGGCGGCGACGGGACGCAGCGCAACATAGCCCAAGCCCATCTTCGCATCCCGGTCTTAGCTATTGCCGGCGGTACCAACAATGTCGCGTGTTGGACCGGAGATCAAACGGCAGCGGGTTATGCGGGAGCTCTTTATGTCGCCAGAGGGGATGATCCGCTGGAGGTGGGTTATCAAGCTAAATTGGTGCATATTCATCAAGAGAGCGGTCATGAGGAACTGGCTCTCATTGACGTTGCTTTGGTTCGCCAGGCGTTTACTGGAGCTTTAGCGGTGTGGCATGCGGACGATGTCGAACGATTGCTTTTGAGTGTGGCCGATCCTGTTCGGCCCGGCTTGTCCAATGTGGGGGGATTTGTTCATCCCGTTTTTCCGGATGACGACGTGGCAATGCATGTGATTTTTGGCACGAAAGGCCCTAAGCCTCAGCAAATCTTAGCGGTTATGGCCCCAGGGCTCATGACACCTTTTGAAGTGTCCCAGGCCGAAGTGGTGCCGCTGGGCCAAACCGTGATGTGGATTCGTGAAGAAGGTGGCTCGCTAGCATTAGATGGCGAGCGGACCGTGGTCCTCAGACGAGGTGAGCCGGTTTGGTTAACGGTTCTCCGCGATGGCCCCTTCATGCTCGATCCCAAGAAAATTCTTAATCGCCAGCCTGACTGACAGGCGTTATGCGTAGAGAGCCACTAAGCCCCAAATCCCCGAATTTAGATTAGGCGCAAAAGATGAGCCAGGAATATGGAAGTGCTTGAGGACCATGGTCTGGAATTGATGGGCAGACCTGGTTACCGAAAATTGGGCGAGTCTCGGGGGAATAATGTAACATCCTCCTAACACCTTCCTCATGGGGCTATGCTCTTGATGTAAACACTCCTGATTTTCATGGTCTAAATTTCTGCTGACAAATTATATATAGGATCAGACCATGAATTGGGGGAGGGGAAATGATGTGCGCGCAATCGGTGAGCCCTCACATGGCTCAGATCATCTTGCACTTGAAAACGATCCGGCGCGAAATCAGAGATTTGGAAACAGAAGAACAGGTGATACGCCAAGAATTGCTGCATGATCTTGAGGACTGGCCTCCCGAATCCTTTCCCGTGCGGGTTGGGGCCGTCGAGTTGCGCGTCCAACATCGTCAGGGCCGTCTTGATTATGAGCAGGCGCTTCAGGTCTTAGGCAATCAGGGACTTTTGGGCGAGGCAAATGCTGAAGGCACTGTCCGCAACCAGGAGGCATTGGCGGCCTTGCGGATTGCCATATCCCAACTGAGCATGCCTAAGGCCACGAGGCAGCAACTGACCGGCCATTTCGAGCAAGCGGTTCAGTTCCGTCCCGCCGTAGGGACCGAATGGTTGCAGATGCTCTACAAAAATCATGTGTTGGATGACGAGATGTATGGCCGATGTTTCAAAGACCAAAAACCCGTTGTTCCGGTTTTGGTGGTACGTTAAGGGGCCAGTGGTCGCGATTGGAATCGATAATACTGCGATAAAGCGCGGCGCTCTCTTGCATTGAGCGCTGTTGAGTATCATAATCGACGCGGATGAGACCGAAGCGGGGGCGGAATCCTTCGGCCCACTCGAAATTATCGAGCGCGGACCAATAGAAATAGCCCCGAACCATCACGCCCTGATTTTGAGCGCGGCTCACTGCGGTGAGATGGTCTAATAGAAATTGCTGCCGGACACCATCATTGGTTGTCGCTATCCCGTTTTCCGTAATCAACAAGGGTTTATCAAATCGTTTCAACGCTACTAAGATCTTTTCCAGGCCATCAGGATAAATTTCCCATCCCATATCAGTCAACAGATGCCCGGGCTTGTGCATAACGGGAACGAGAAAGTGCCGGTGCCTGGCATATTGGCGGGTATAGTAATTGACGCCGATAAAATCCTGAGTGTTCTGAGCCCATTGAATGAATCGGTGATTGAACAAATAATGAAGGATACGGGCGTTTTGGCGGTCAAGCCATGAATATTCGTTATAGGGTTCAAACGCCAATAAATGATGGGCGATACCGACCATGGCGTCAGATCGGCGCAGCTTGATCTGATGATAGGCTTGCCGGTGGCAAGCCAAGAGGCGCGGGGCGATTTGCCAGAGTTCTTTCAGGCTTTTATGGCCAGGCGGCCATTGTCCGGTTCCGTATCCCATGACGGCATAGACCATCGGTTCATTGATGGTGATATAGAATCGTGCCAGATCGCCTAACGTTGCGAGCACCTGTTGAACATAACGTTCAAAGTACCAAGGGGCCCGGGGATGAAAAAACCCACCTTGGCGGGCAAACCACTTTGGTAACGTAAAATGGTGCAAGGTAATCACCGGTTCCAGGTGATGACGAATCACGGATTCAGTCATGGCGCGGTAATGGTCTAAAGCGTCGGGATTAAATTGCCCGGGCTCGGGTTCGATCCGGCTCCATTCCACCGAATAACGGTAGGCGTTAACCCCCACTTGCGCAATGAGGTCCAGATCTTGATTGTACTTTTCATAATGTAAACAGCTGGCACCCGAACGGTCGGGAACGTGCCCGCAGGCTTCCCACTCGGTCCAATCGTTATCATTGTTGCCTTCGACTTGATGGCTCGATGTGGCTACGCCCCATAAAAATGGCGCCATATGAGGAGGCCATGACATCATAGATTATTCGGCCTTTCGTTCGATACTTTCGACCAGTCGGGGATTGTCGTGTTCCAGAGCTCCTACACGAATCCGTATGGCTTTGGAAATCGTCTTGACCGTGACCGGCAAATGCCCGATAAGTTCCCCATCGGCATGAACCCATAATTCTTTGGGGCCCTCCAATGTTAATGAAGCCGTGGGAAAAGTTTTAACCACTCTCTTCTTGATGTGATTTCCTCGAAATACTCCCGCTAACAAGGGAAAGACTCGCCATGGGCTGATACTTTCAATCCACACAACCTGGAACTCCCCATCATGGGGGTTGGCCGTTGGGCAGATTTTCATTCCTCCGGCGTAATATTGGGTATTGCCAATGGCAATCATGAACGTATTTTGCGACTGTGAGGTGGCTGGAGCCGTCAATGTCATGGGTTGCGGGCGGTAACCGAAGGCATTATACAAAATCCCGCGAATAAAGACCCAGGTGCCATTTCCTTGTTTCTTGCGCTGATTGACCCAGCCGGCAACTTCGGCGTCAAACCCGGCGCCTGCCACCGTCAAAAAATATTGGTCATTAATATTCCCCAAATCAAACCACTGATACGGACCCTGTATGGCCGTGTCTACCATTTGCCCTATCGCTTTGGGGTATTTGAGCATTCGGACAAAATCATTACCTGTGCCTGCAGGGATAACGCCAAAGATGGCCTTGCCGGCCGGCATCAAACCATTGATGACTTCGTGATGGGTACCGTCACCTCCCAGTGAGATAACGGCCATACTGTCCTTTTCACAAACTTCCTGCGCCAGTTGCGTGGCATGGCCCGGACCTTGTGTTTCCACAATTTCTACGTCATATTTGTCGAGAAATGGCTTGACATTCTCCAAGATCTTCACGGCCTTGCCATTACCGGCTGTAGGATTATAAATGATCCGCGCTACCATCTGTTACGGGATTCCCCCATCGAATGAATATACCTCAGTTCTTTGCCCCTTGCCTTGGGATTACGAAGAGGCTCATGTCCCGCAGGGGCGGAATTTACGATTCATCACCCATCCGTCCCGTTTCGAGAAGATCGCGACATGTTCGAATTTCATCGGCATATTGTGCTTCAGATTCGACAGGCGTTTCCAAGTAAAACGGGATAGATTGTAAACGCGGTTCATGTAAAATGGTATCGATGACGGTGATACCCATATAACCCTGTCCGATTAACTCATGCCGGTCTTTTCTGGCGCCAAAAGGCACCTTGCTGTCATTTAAGTGTATCGCCTTTAATCGCTCCATATACAAGGGATTGTGAAACCCTTCAAAATCCGCAACATTATCCGGCGACAACACGCCGGCGGCAAACGCATGTTGGGTATCGAGGCAAAAACCGACCCTGTCCTGAGGGAAGCCCTCGGCAATCGCCAAAAGCTGATCGATGGTGGTCCCTATTTCCGATCCTTGGCCCGCCGTATTTTCTAAAAGAATCATGACCTGTTCGGTTTGAGTCTGACTGAGAACCTGAGACAGTGCCGCCTGCATTCGGATAATTCCGTAGTCTAAGCCTTTGTCCTTGGGTTTGCCGCAATGGACGATTACGCCGTAAGAGCCCCGCGCTTCACCAATCACCAAGTCTTTCACCAACGCGTCTATGGATAACTTGTAGAGCTCGTCGTCCGGAGTGGCCAGATTAATTAAATAAGGGGTATGTCCCACGCTTACTAAACCCAGTTCGCGCATGCGGTTTTGTCCCCGCTCGGCATCGACCACATTTAAGGGCTTGGCCCCGCGGAATCCCCGGGGGTTTTTAGTAAAGTATTGAAAGCATGTGGCTCCCAATTTCGGCGCGTTGTCCACGGCACTGGTAAATCCTTTAGCTACGCTGAGATGGCATCCTATCCGTATCATCGTTGATTGTCGCTCCATTTCATCACTATCGTCCATGATGACGAAAATCGGAATTGACGTCAAGCAAAGTGTAAATCCCTGAAAAAAATTGCAGGAAAATAGGCCATCACAATCGAATTATTCATCGGGGTTTCCCAAAAACGCACGACAACGCACCGGTGGGGCCAGGTCAGGAAATCGACCTTTTCCCGATTAAGAGGAGCTCCTTGACGCAAACTTCTCCGTAAAACAGCCATCTGAACCCGGTCGGGGTGGCGAGTTATGGCGCCGGAGTGCAGGGTCTTTGGCAACACGGGGACTGGGGAGGTTAAACTCCAAAGCCGTGATAAGCCGTCATGGTTTCGGGTGGACCAAAGGGGAGGATTAGCGTGTTTGGACATGATTTGCGATTATTGATTCCCGCCGCTCTCGGGCCAACGTATTTGAATACGGCGACGTTAGGCCCAACCCCAACGCCGGCTTCAGCGGCTGCCTGTGCTGCTGAACTCAAATGGGAAGAAATCGGTCCCGGCCATGTCCCCTACTACCTCGAAGCGCGGGACAAGGCGCGGCAATTTGCGAAACGGATTGAACAGGCGATGCCCCGCGGGACGGTCAGTCTTGTGGAAAATAATAGCGAAGCGATTCTCCGGGTATTGTGGGGATTATCCTGGGACGTTGGAGATGAACTGATTACCACCGACCATGAACACCCATCTTTGCTCTTTACGATTGCCTCCTTGATCCGGCGCTTTGGGATCAAGGTGAAGGTGTTGACCGTGGATACGGCCGAGCCGTTGCAAGAGCAATTGCGGCGGGTGTTGAGCGCGAAAACAAAGTTAGTGGCTATGAGCCATGTCTCTCATCTGACAGGTTGGCAACTCCCGGTTGAAAAGCTGGCCGTGGTGATCCATAAGCTCAATCCCCGGACCCGTTTTTTAGTCGACGGAGCGCAAGCTTTGGGAAATATTCCTGTTCATCCTTTCCATAGTGGCGCCGACTTTTATGTCTTTTGTGGACACAAATGGATGCTGGCACCGCCCGGGTGGGCGGGACTCTGGGTGAGAGCCACCCGGTTGAGTGAATTAACCACACTGTGGCCTATCTCCGATTGTCGATTCGATGCCCACGATTTGGAACGAGGCATGTGGCCCTTAGAATTAGATAATGGGCAAGGGTTGGAATTTGGCAGTCGAGCCTGGCCCCGGGTCGTCGGATGGTCTATCACGTGGGATTATTTTGAGGAAGAAGGTTTTGGACATCAATTTCGTTATCAATTGATGTTGGCACAACAACTGGTGCGCGCCTTAGACCATGTCAGGGGGTTTGATGTCGTGATGCCCCCCCAACCTGACTACCGTCCCAGTGCTCTGGTGACGATCCGCTCCCAGAGTTGGGGCGCAAATCTCGCCCAGCAGTTGTGGTCTCACAACA
>JAKADI010000063.1 GCA_021820675.1 Bacillota bacterium
GTAAAACCGACCAATTCCTGATATCTCGTGGGGAGTGAACTGATACCAGCAATTTCGCCTCCATACCATACCTCCTTACCACTGACGGTCCACAGCAAAATCGATCAAATCCTGTAAAATTTGGGCTCCCGGCTCGGAGCCAATGGCGATTTTCGCCCGAATCCGGTGATCATCAGCTAGCCGACGCGCCTGATCGATACCGATCAAACGAGGATATGTCGCTTTACCACGTTCATCGTCCGTCCCAACGTTCTTTCCCATCAAATCACGACTGCCTACCACGTTCAAGATATCGTCAACAATCTGAAAAGCTAAGCCAAAATGTTCTGCATAAGCACTCAGGGCCTTTTGCCGGCTGTAATTACTACTGAGCAAGGCGGGAATAACCAATGCCGCGCGGAATAATGCCCCTGTCTTATTCCGGTGGATGGCCCGAAGCTCTGTTAGCTCCACATTCCGGTGCTCCGCAGCCAGGTCCATGACCTGCCCCCGAATAAGTCCCTGCCGGCCTACCGCCACCGCTAAGTATGTTGTTGCCGCCAATACATCTTCAGCTTTAGCGTTTTGCATTTGTCCCATTTTCACGAACGCCTCGGTTAGTAGTGCATCGCCAGCCAATATCGCCATAGCTTCGGGAAACATCTTATGGGCAGTGGGATGACCCCGGCGCAAATCATCATTGTCCATGGCCGGCAAATCATCATGGATCAACGAATACGTATGGATGTACTCCACGGATAAGGCCACATCCCGAAAGGTTTCTGAAGGCAATCCCAAATACATGGTACTAGCCATCACCAATTGCGGGCGCAAGCGTTTCCCCCCCGCGAGCAATGAATACCGCATAACTTCTTCAACCATGCCCGACGGGGCTTGTCGGGCAACATCGTCCTCTTTAATCCACGTTTCAATCATCACCCGGGTGTCATTCAGCCATTTTTCAATGTTCACGTTATGCCTCTGCCTCAGGTTTCATTAAGGCCTCAGCCTGATTTAAGAGAATGTTCGCCTTCTCGCTTAAACGCTTGGCTTCTTGATACATCACCAAACTGTCATTAAGAGAAAGTCTGCCTCCCTCCAATTGACGCACAATCTCTTCAAGCCGGACAAGTATATTTTCGAATTGTTCAAGTTCAGTTTCTTCAATCACGTATCTTCCTCTTCCCCCGGTATCTCAGATCTCATCCACCAGTTCCCATTATACCAGTGTACTGCATATCGCCGCCCTTGACGAACGTCTTCCTTGCTTACGGCATTCCCCGCTTCATCTACAACATAGGTATAGCCCCGATACAGCACGGCGGTGGGATTCATGGCCGCCAAGCTTGCGCCCAGCGTTTCCAAATGCATGCGCAATGCCTGTACTTGACGCTCCCAGGCCCGATCCCGCCGTTCGTCTAAGCGATCCAATAAATCCCGCCGCATCTGGATAAGGCGGGTACCGTCGGCCAAAATTCCATGGGTCGTCCACCCTTCGAGCCGGGTTCGTTCCCAATCAAGCCGGCGCCTTAGCGCGGCATAAGCGCGTTGGCCGAGTTGATCGACCCATAGCACAAGTCCCGACTTTTCGGGAACCGCTAATTCCGCTGCCGCGGAAGGGGTTGGCGCCCTCAGATCCGCAACAAGGTCGACCAAGGTCGTGTCAATTTCATGGCCCACCGCCGAAATAACGGGAATGGGCGACTGAGCTACCATGCGTACAACACTTTCGTCGTTAAAGGCCCTGAGGTCTTCCTTGGATCCCCCACCTCGGCCAATGATGAGCACGCTGATGGGGGCTTTAAAGGCCCTGTCTAAAGCGGAAACGATAGCCCGCGGAGCCTCGCTGCCTTGAACTAATACGGGAAAAAGTGTCACTACCATACCTGGAAATCTTCGGGCAATGACTGTTTCAATATCATAGCGCGCCGCCCCTGATCCTGAGGTAATGACTCCAATGGCCTGGGGCAATTTGGGAATTGTTCTTTTGGGTCGTGAAAACAACCCCTCCTGGTATAACTTTTGCTTGAGCGCTTCTAATTTTTGATACTGAGCCCCGGCACCAATATCCTGGATAGTACTCGCATAGAGCTGGGTTTGACCATCTCGCTCAAACACTCCCAGCCTCCCATAAACCAGTACCGACATTCCATCAACCAAAGGTTTGGTTAAAGACGCCGCATCCCGGCGAAACATCACTCCACGAATCTGAGCCAAATCATCCTTCAAAACGAAATACCAATGCCCCGAGCTATGGTGTTTAACCCCGGATAGCTCTCCAAGAACCCACAAGCGCTGCCATTGCGGCACATTTTCGACAAGTTTACGAATCCCTTGAACCAGCTCGTGTACACTCAGTGCGCCTTCGGTCATGATCCAACCGTTTCCTGGAAGGCATGCCAGGTATTGGCAAGCAACATCGCAATCGTCATGGGTCCAATTCCACCGGGGACCGGAGTAATTCGCGAACACACGGGGGCCACGTTTGAAAAATCTACGTCTCCGACAATGCCACCATCGACACGGTTAATTCCCACATCCACGATGGTTGACCCGGGTTTAATCCAATCTCTTTGAACCAAATTGACACGCCCCACCGCAGCCACCACAATATCCGCATCACGCGTTATCTCCCGTGGTGCTTCTGTCTTGGAATGGACAATGGTAACGGTCGCATCGCGCTGAATAAACATCAGGGCCAATGGCCGACCCACCAATTGCGACCGCCCAATAACGACCACTCGCTTCCCTGCCAATGGCACTTGATACCGGTCCAAGAGTTCAATAATGCCAAGGGGTGTACACGGTCTTAGACCAGGTTGCCCTGCCATCAACAGCCCCATGTTAGTGGCCGTAAGCCCGTCTACATCCTTCCTGGGATCCAAGTGGCGTAAAATCACCTGCACATCGACGTGCGGCGGCACGGGCAGTTGCATTAAAATTCCGTGGACGCTAGGATCTTGATTTAACATCTCGATAGTTTCGAGGACTTGACTGGTGGTCGAATGATCCGGCAAGATAATCTGCCGCGATTCCATTCCAACCTGTGTACTAGCCCGATGTTTGTTCCGAACGTAAATTTTGGATGCCGGGTCATCACCCACCAAGACGACTGCTAGGCCAGGCCTAAGATTTGTGCGGTAATAATGTTCTTCGATTTTCTTGGCCAATTCTTGCCGGATACTCTGAGCAGTGAGTTTTCCGTCCAAGAGTTCTGTTTGCATACCTGCTCTCCTCCTGTTTCCGTTCTGTCCCGTTCGATCTCTAACTCTAAATGTGTGGACCCGGAACTGGGGAGGCATTCCTGGGTGAACACCAACCGAACGGAGCCACTCATCCTCTGGGACCGCCCCAACATGATCCTTGTCGATTCCGGCGGCCAAGGCTGGTGACAGGCAGGCTTGGCCCCCGGGCTTTAGCCGCAGGGCCTATGACTATTCACCAAAGTACCGGTAGCCAATGCGAGCAATGCCGACAGCATTGTCACGACTGAGATCAGGACTCGCAAAGAAAATATCATGCCCAAAACGAGCATGCCCCGCAAGTTCACTTCGTAAAGTCTGATTAGCGGCTACGCCTCCTACCACCACCAACGGCCACGTCTGTGCTGCCTTCTCTATCAGTCGGGCCAGGGTGTCAACCAAAACCTGTTCCACCCCGCGGGCAAGATCAGGCCCTGGTGCCCCCTTTGCCCAAGCCTTACGAGCCTGCGTTTCCGGTCCGGAAAAGCTTGTCTTCCATTCACTCCCGTCATACCACACACGGGGAATAGTTAACCTTACCGGATCTTTTGCTTGGCGCGCCAATTCCTCTAGATGAGGCCCGGCAGGAAAGGGGAGTCCCAACATTACTCCTATGCGATCGACTAATTGCCCGGCATACAGATCGTCGGTGGTTCCGATTCGTTGAATGTCAAATGCCGCTCCACCATGCCGTACCACTTGTAATAATTCCGTCGTACCACCAGAGATATGCAGTGCTGAAAATTGTTGCCATTCTTCATGGCCTATACTCCATAGCGCGGCTTGAATATGACCCTCTTGATGTGTGGAACGGCCTAAGGGAACGTGATAAAGACTCGCCAAAGACTCGGCAAAACTCACTCCCACACTAAACGGCGGCAGATACGAACCAGGAAGGGGCCGGGGTTTTTCTGAAACACAAATTCCTTTGACCGCGTAGTGGCTAATATGGCGCACCAGATCTGCAATAAGGCCCGGCATGTTTTGCACATGTTCAAAGACCTGGTCGGACGGACGCAACCCGCGGTGACCCGGAGGAACCCTCAACAATTGTCGTGTCTGAAAAATTACCATTTCCCGGGTCACTGCCGCCACGGAAGTCGTATAGGCGCTCGTATCGAAACCGATAACGCAATCATGAATAGACATGGTCATCCTTGCTCTTGTGGACTCTCCTTGTTTGGATCATCTTGGGTCGGGATGCGGTCAGTATCGCCTTCCGGACGAATGGTCTTAGATGCTGTAGACAGCACGCCGTTAACAAAGCGTTTAGCCTCGTCCGTACTATAGGCCCCAGCGAGTTCCAAAGCTTCGTTAATAAGAATCGAAATCGGAGTCTTCGGTTCAAATAATAGCTCATAAACAGCAATACGCAGAACATTTCGGTCAATCGTCGGCATTCGGTGTAGTCGCCAATCCACCGAGGACTGTGCAATAACCTGATCGATCCGGTCTTGATGCATCAATACACCACGCACGATAGATTCCGCAAATTGACGATCATCCGGCTCTTTTTTTGAAAGGCGAGCCACCAGAAGTGCCGGATCGGTATGGGCTAAGTCATGTTCAAACAATACCCGTAAAGCCATCTCCCGTGCATGATGTCTCGGCATGGCATCTCCCCCTCGTAACGATACTAAGATCCTGACCCGCGCTCGGTGTCCGTGAGTTCTCCATCGGTCGCGGCGAAGGAAACCCCTTGGACATGAATATTAACATCTGATACGAAAAGGCCCAACATCGTTTCCACCTGTTCCTTGACCCGATGCTGGATACGTGATGCCACCTCCGGAATCTTAACTCCATAATGGACAACAACATACAAATCCAGACTCACGCGGGTCTCTCTTACCTCAACCTTGACTCCGCGCGCAGAGGCCTTTTTGCCCAACATTTCCGTTATGCCCCCGGTCAATCCTCCACTCATTGCGGCTACGCCGTCCACTTCCATCGCCGCCAATCCGGCGATTACGGCAATCACTTCATTCGCGATCCGCACACTAGGAACCGTCTTGATTTCCTGAGATATTTCACCCATGTTCTCTATCCCTCCTCATTTACGGATGTCCCACCGCTTAAGGTTTTGGGCTATACCATAAGTCTCCACGGTGTTTAGGCCCCTTTGATTCGTTCGGCCAGAAAATTCGTATGGATACGGCCGGAACAAAAATCAGGATCTTGCATCAATTGTTTGTGTAAATCGAGTGTCGTCTTGACGCCTTCTATTGTAAATTCACTTAACGCCCTTCGCATACGCTCAATCGCCTCATCACGATTACGGCCCCACGTTACCAACTTGGCCAACAACGAATCATAAAACGGCTGTACTTGATATCCCGGTTCTGCGCCGGAGTCCACCCGCACCCATGGTCCCCCTGGTTCCTTCCACACTGTCACGTTTCCTGGGCTCGGTCGGAACTGGTTGGCTGGGTCTTCTGCATTAATACGGCATTCGATGGCCCATCCCCGCAATTCCACGTCATTTTGCTCGACGGACAGGGGAAGATCGGCGGCAATTCGGATTTGTTCTTTGACGATGTCTATGCCTGTAATCATTTCTGTACAGGTGTGCTCAACCTGCACACGTGTATTCATCTCCATAAAATAAAATTGCCCATTTTGATCCAATAAAAACTCGAGTGTTCCTGCACTGGTGTAGTTAACCGCCTTTGCAGCGCGAATCGCCGCCTGACTCATCCTTTGCCGCAAATCAAAAGTCATCGCGACCGAAGGCGCTTCCTCCAGAATTTTCTGTCGACGCCGTTGCAGCGAAGATTCCCGTTCTCCAAGAGTTATGACATGGCCGTGATTGTCGGCCAGCACTTGGATTTCAATATGACGGGGTTGTCGCAAATACTTCTCGAGGTAAACATCTCCTTGTCCGAAGGCTGATTTAGCCTCTCGGCTCGCCCGCTCCAATGCTTCTTCCAATTCATCCGGCGATTCAACGACCCTAATACCCCGTCCTCCGCCGCCGAAAGACGCCTTCACCATAACGGGATACCCTATCTCCTCAGCAATTCGCTTAGCCTCGCCTATGGTCTCTACCGTCCCGGCCGTCCCCGGGACAACTGGCACCCCTGCTTCCATCATCATTTGCCGCGCCTGCGCCTTTATCCCCATTTTTTCGATAGCCTCTGCCGGGGGACCGATAAACTTAATACCCCAGGTTTGACAAACGGCAGCAAAATGGTGATTTTCTGATAGAAACCCATAACCCGGATGGATGGCTTCCGCACCAGTCTGAACGGCCGCATTAATGATGTTTGGTATATGTAAATAGCTCAAATTGGAAGGTGCGGGGCCAATTGGAAAGGCCTCGTCCGCATACTTAACGTGCGTAGCCTCTTTATCCGCATCCGAGTACACGGCAACGGTTTTGATGCCCAGTTCTCGTGCCGCGCGCATGACCCGGATGGCAATTTCGCCCCGGTTCGCGACCAAGATTTTGTTAAACAACATGACACCTCCGATTCTCTTTCATTACTAGACCACAACCGATCAGGATTGTCTAGACTCTGGTGTTATAGTATTTCCTTGATTCATCCCTGATTGCCTTGAGGACTGAAGCCGCTTTGATCAAGAGTTCAAGAAGGATGCGAAGAATTCGTGTGCTGGCCGGAAATCGGCGTTGGTGCCCATGAGCTCGTAGATTGCGCTAAAGCGCATGTCGAACCCTAGACATTAAAAAAGGAGCACTAGCGTGCTCCTTTTAGAGATTTCGGCGTGGGTCAGGACTTGGGAAAAATAACAACGTCTTGCGGGGGCAAACTTGTCACTTCCGTTAGGGTATTCGCGATCCGGCCGATTTGCTGCGTATTTAAATGGGCGGCGCCGATGACCACGACGGCCTTATTTTGCGTAACGGTCACGGCGCTTAACGGAAAACCTCGCGCTGACAACAGTCCTTCAGCTTGCGTTTCCGCTTTTAACTCTTGCGTATCCCGAACCATGGTGGCACTGGCTTGATCTTTGGCGGATTGCGATATTGACGGATTGTTGGTTAGAGCTTTCAGTGTCGCAATTTCTTCAGTCATGACACGGTCGCGGTGCATCCGGTAGTTTACAAAATAGTTTTCCAAATTCGTTACCGTCTTCGTTTGTTGTTTCTTCGTGGGAACCGTGGTATATGCCGTCGCGTTGGGAGATGTCCGGTGATACACGACGTAACCCAGCAATACCGCCAATACGGTGACGAAAGCAGCAAACCGCACAATTTGTGGACGATTCATTATTGTTCTCTCCTCTCATCAATCAATGCCGACAATCACGGCTATTGTGTTGGTAAAATAAGCACTTGATAGGGCTGAATTTGTAATAACGTTTCCACGGCTTGCGCTAATTCCGCGCGAACCTGTGGATTACGGGCGGCAGAACAGACCACGACGACACCCTGTACCGCCGGACCGATTTCATCGAGTGGCACCACAGCTTCTCCGGAATTGGTGGTAATCACCACCGTTGA
>JAKADI010000064.1 GCA_021820675.1 Bacillota bacterium
CTCTGGTGGTGGGAACACAGGCGTTAATTGCAGAACGGGTGCGATTTAATCGTTTAGGGGTTGTGGTCGTTGACGAGCAGCACCGCTTTGGTGTAAAACAACGGGCGTACCTGTCGTTAAAAGGTGAATATCCCGATATGCTGGTCATGACTGCAACTCCGATTCCCAGGACCTTAGCATTGACAGTGTATGGAGATTTACAGGTCTCCGAAGTGAAGGGATTGCCGCCAGGGCGGAAGCCAGTTCAAACCATCCATTTGTCTTACCGAGAACGGAGGATGGCGTATGAGAAGGTTATGTCTGCTGTAAAACACTCCGAACAAGCCTATGTTGTATGTCCTCTTGTGGGAGGGGGAGATGAGGAGACGCAAGCCAAAGCTGCGGTAGATTTAGCCACAGGAATGCAAAAGATCCCGGGATGGCGCGTGGGTTTATTACACGGGAAACTGTCCTCGCGCGATAAGAGAGGTGTTATGGAGAAATTTCGGCATCAAGAGATTGACGTGCTCGTGGCAACGACCATTGTAGAGGTCGGGGTAGACGTACCTAATGCTACCGTAATGGTAATTGAAGAAGCGGATCGATTTGGTTTAGCTCAATTGCACCAGCTACGGGGTCGGGTAGGCCGTGGCGTCAAGCCCGCTACCTGTTTTCTAATCGCGGACCCCAAAACCGATCAGGCCCGTCAGCGATTGGAAGCGATGGTACGTTTCCACGAGGGGCTCAAACTTGCCGCAGAAGATCTCCGGCTGAGGGGGCCGGGAGAAATTTTGGGTATGCGCCAGCATGGGGTCACGGGATTTCAGCTGGCTGACCCCCTTAAAGACTTGCACCTTCTGCAAAGGGCCCGGACTGTTGCTCGAGAAATTGTTGCTCGCGACCCTCATCTAGCGCTTCCGGAACACAAGGCGATGTACCAATGGGTTCGGGAGAGCATGGATGATGCTATACCCGCGCAGGTTCTGCATTAAGGTGATCCTAGGGCATCTGATCCATTGACAGGTGTCTCTAGGGTTTGTAAAATACTATTTAAAATTATAGGTGATTTTGTATGCGATGAGTGGGAAGAGTATCGGTAGGTAACCTTTATAGCGAGCTAGCGATGGTGAGAGGCTGGCAAGGGGAATACTTGAGAATGGGCCCATGAGCTGCCAACCGAAAATCTCAGTAGGCTTGGCCGGGTTCCTCAACCGTTATCAAAGAGGCCATATCGGTCACATAACCTGTATGGAGCGAAGAGACTGCTACAGTCTAAAATAGGGTGGCACCACGGAGAAGCCTTCGTCCCTTGGAAGGGATGAATGGCTATTTTTTTGCGACCATGATGAAAGGACGGGCCGGCAATGGATCGAATAGGTCAAAATGTGATATGGGACAGTCCTGATTGTAACCACATCGCACTGGTTAGGAATTTCGCAGTGGACCAAATTACGCCGATTTCCGCTTTTTTACGCCTGCGTCCCTTTGGAGCCCACACATTATTAGAAAGCGTGGAGGGCGACGACAAAGTAGCCCGGTACTCTTTTATTGCGATCGGTGAATGGGCAAGATTGTTGGAAGCAGATGGTCAAGCCGTATTGGTGGGGCCCGAGGGTACGGAAGTTTCCAACGATCCGTTGGAATTAATTAGACGGCAGCAACAACGCCAACGAATTGGTGTTCCCGAGAATGTCGAGTGGCCGTTTGTTGGGGGAGCCATTGGCTACTTTGGCTATGACTGGGTAAGACGGCTGGAAAAATTGCCTCGTCGTCACGCCAAACGGGGGCCAGACTGGGAATGGGTTTGGCCCAAAGCCGTTGTGGCTTTTGATCATCGCAAACAGCAGGTCGCGGTAATCGTGGAATCTTTACGCGATCAAATGGACCAGGCGGTTACTCGGTTGGAAATTCTGTTAGACGCCTTGCGCCAACCATTGATGCTGGCAGAACCCCATATTAGGCAATTGACCCCCATCAAGTCCAATATGACCCGTGAGTATTATGAGCAGATCATTGAACGGGGAAAAGATTATATTGTGGCGGGAGATGTTTTTCAAGTTGTCTTATCTCAGGCGTTGTCGACGCGCATATCAGGAGATGCCTTTTCGTTATATCGCAAATTGCGGCATGTCAATCCGTCTCCTTATCTGTTTTACTTGGAAACTCCTCGAAGGATTCTCGCCGGTGCGTCTCCAGAGGTTTTGGTCCGTGTCACTAATCGCGTGGCTTCAAATCGTCCAATTGCGGGAACTCGCCGGCGGGGTGCAAACGCCGCGGAGGATGAAAAATTATGGAACGAACTAATTCTCGATCCGAAAGAAAAGGCCGAACATGTGATGCTGGTTGATTTGGCGCGAAATGATTTAGGGCGAGTCTGTGAATATGGGTCTATCGCCGTCTCCCACTTTATGACGAAAGAGGTTTATTCGCACGTGATGCACATTGTCTCGGAAGTTCAAGGACACCTCAAGCCTCAATTTGATGCCCTCGATGCTCTGGCAGTCTCTTTTCCGGCAGGTACTTTGACAGGAGCGCCCAAAATTCGAGCCATGGAAATCATCGAAGAACTAGAACCGGAGGCTCGCGGAGTGTATGGAGGCATTGTGGGATATTTGTCGCATCGCGGGGACTTAGACGCCTGCATTACCATTCGCACCATGGATGTCATGGGGGACCTGGTTACGGTTCAAGCCGGAGGCGGCATTGTTGCCGACTCATTGGCAGAATTTGAATTTCAGGAGTCGATGAATAAAGCAGCTGCAGCTCTTTCCGTATTGCATGCGAGTGAGGAGGAATGGCTGTGATTTTTGTTTTGGATAATTATGATTCCTTTACGTATAATCTTGTGCAATATTTAGGGATTCTTGGTCATGATCTGCAGGTTGTGCGTAATGATGAAGTGACGGTCAAAGACGTACGAAGGATGAATCCTTCACGAATTGTTTTGTCACCTGGCCCTGGACGACCTGAAGATGCAGGGGTTATGGTGGATCTCATTCGTCAATTGGGACCGGTCATTCCGATGTTAGGAGTGTGTCTGGGCCACCAGGGTATTGCGTATGCGTATGGTGGAGAGGTGGGCCCAGCTATACGGCTCATGCACGGAAAAGATGATGAAATTTTTCACAATGGAGAAAACATTTTTCAAGGACTGCCCCAATCTTTTCGTGCTGGCCGTTACCATTCTCTCGCCGTGAATGTCGACAGAGCTACGGACTTAGAAGTGACCGCCAAGAGCAGTGATGGCACGGTCATGGCCATTCGCCACCGCTATTATCCGGTTTATGGAATTCAATTCCATCCGGAATCCGTTTTAACACCACGGGGCCTAGATATTTTAAGAAATTTCTTGCAATTATCGAACGACGTACAATCTCGTTACCAAGGGGAGCAATCACTATGAATGCGGACGAAGAGTTAATACGCCACGACCTTACGGTGTTGAGTCAAGGACAAACACTAGATGAAGGTGAAGCTTACGCACTGATGGATGCCATCATGAAAGGTTCTGCCACTCCGATTCAAGTTTCGGGGATTCTTATGGCCTTAGCGGTTCGGGGAGAAACGGTGGACGAACTGGCAGGATTTGCGCGCGCGATGAGAGAACATGCAACCCCTATTACCTTGACGAAACGGCCGGTCTTGGATACATGCGGAACCGGAGGCGACCGTTCTTTCACCTTCAATATATCAACGGTTTCGGCTTTTGTGATTGCTGGCAGCGGAGTGCATGTGGCGAAACACGGTAATCGATCAGCTACGTCTAAAAGCGGTAGTGCTGATTTGTTGGAGGCTTTAGGAATCCGCATCAGCCAAGATCCCGCGAATGTCGCTCAACTCATAGACGAACTAGGGTTTGGATTTTTGTTTGCTCAGCAAATCCATAATTCTATGCGCTTCGCTTCGCAGCCTCGGAAAGAATTGGGTGTGCGGACAGTCTTCAATTTACTAGGTCCCCTGACGAACCCTGTCCGTCCGGAACATCAATTGTTAGGAGTATTTGCGCAACGGTGGGTCAAGCCGATTACCGCAGTGTTGTCGCGTCTGGGATTGCAGCGGGCTGTGGTGGTTCATGGCGCAGGAGGGTTTGATGAAGTGTCATTAGCCGGCCCGACTGTTTTTGGAATTGCTGATACGGATGGAATACGATTTGGCCGATGGACTCCAGAAGACCTGGGATTGCCTACCTATCCCCCAGACGCTTTCCGCGGGGGGGATCCCGCTCGAAACGCACAGATTTGTTACCAGGTTTTGCGAGGAGAGCCGGGTCCATATTTGGATGTAATTCTTGCGAATGCCGGAGTAGGCCTTTATGCGGCTCTGGCGGCACCTTCCCCCAAAGAAGGCGTGGCAATGGCCAGGGAATCGATTCGCAGCGGAAAAGCTGCGTACGTTGTGGATGAACTCATTTCACATAGCCGTCAGCAGGAGGAACAGGAGGCCTAAGCATGTTTCTCGAGCGTATCGTATATGCGGCCCGGGTTCGCGTCGCCTCCCTTAAAGGGCAGGAAGCTGATCTCTATGAAAGTGCAAGAAATCAAAAGCCAACAAGATCTCTCGTTAAGATTCTTCGTGAACATCCGGCGATGCCTTTGGGCATCATTGCGGAATGTAAGCAAAAATCCCCCTCCAAAGGATGGTTAACGGATCGCTACGATCCTGTGTCTCAGGCAAAAAGCTATGAAGAGCACGGGGCGCACGGAATATCGGTACTGACGGAACCGGAATTTTTTGCTGGCCATCTACATCATTTGGAACAGGTGAAAGCAGCAGTCAGTCTACCAGTGCTCCGAAAGGATTTTGTTCTCGATCCTGTACAAGTTTTCGAAAGCCGCAGTCATGGAGCCGATGCGGTCTTGATTATTGTTCGTATTGTCGATGATAGCCGTCTTAAAGATTTGGCGCAGGCAGCTCGCGACGTAGGGATCGAGACTGTTGTCGAGATTCATGACAGACATGAACTTGACCGCGCTTTAGCGATTCACCCCGACATTTTAGGAGTTAACAATCGTGATTTAGATACATTTGAGACCCGATTGTCCTTTTCATTGGATCTTGCTCCAGCCATTCCGTCTTATGTTGTGAAAATTAGCGAAAGTGGCATTCAGTCGCTGAACGATGTTGAACGGGTCAAGCAGCATGGTTACCGGGGAATTTTAGTCGGTGAGCATTTAATGCGCGGCGGTCACCTATTGGAGGCTCTACATGGGACTTGATGTCAAGATTTGTGGTGTTAAAGATACGCTTACTGCTTTTGAGGCTCATAAAGCCGGAGCAGACTATATTGGTCTTGTCTTGTCTAGGAGTAAGCGGCAAGTGTCTGTAGCACAGGCCCGCCACATGGTCATGGCCCTGCCGGCTATTCGCTTTATTGCGGTCGTTCGAAATATGAATCGTGACGATTTGAATGAGGTATTGACCCAGGTGCCTTTTTGGGGAGTGCAATATCATGGCACCGCCAATTTTGATTGGATTGAGATGGTACACGAAGCGGGAGGCAGGGCAATTGCGACGACTTTGGCGGTGGGAGCCGATATGATTCTGATGGACGGTCCTGAGCCTGGTCAAGGCCAAACGTGGGAATGGCAGCGGCCACTTAGCAACAAGCCCGTGTGGATTGCAGGAGGATTGACCCCCCATAACGTGGCTATGGTGGTGAGGACATTGAAGCCAGATGGAGTAGATGTCTCAAGTGGCGTAGAAACCGGTGGGGTCAAAGATTTAACTAAAATTAGGCAATTCCTAGGGGAGGCCAAGCAATGGCAATGATGAACGAAGTGCCGGACGGCCGTGGCCGTTATGGGTCGTTTGGTGGGCGCTACGTGCCAGAAACCTTAATTCCTGCGTTAAACGAACTTTCTAGGGCATATGAGCAAACCAAGCAGGACTCAGCTTTTCAACAGGAGCTGGATGCACTGCTGAAGGATTATGTAGGGCGCCCGACACCCTTACGCCGGGCTAATCGGCTAAGTGAGAAGCTAGGATTTGACATCTATTTAAAACGTGAGGATTTGAATCATACTGGAGCGCACAAAATCAACAACACGATCGGCCAGATATTACTTGCCCAACGTATGGGAAAGTCCCGTATTATTGCTGAAACGGGCGCCGGGCAACACGGGGTGGCCACTGCAACGGCGGCCGCGTTATTTGGGCTAAAGGCCCAAGTCTACATGGGTGCGGAAGATATCAAGCGTCAAGCTCTAAATGTTTACCGGATGAAACTGTTGGGAACTGAGGTCATTGCGGTCGAGTCAGGTTCTAAAACTTTAAAGGATGCAACCAATGAGGCGATTCGTGATTGGGTGACCAATGTCCGCACGACCTTTTATGTGATTGGGTCCGTGGTGGGACCTCATCCCTATCCGATGATGGTGCGCGACTTCCAGTCCGTAATTGGAGATGAAGCCCGGAGCCAGTTTTTGCAGATAACGGGGTCTTTACCAACGCATATTGTTGCGCCCGTGGGCGGGGGATCGAATTCAATGGGGGTTTTTTATGCTTTCCGCAATGATCCGGTTGCCCTTATCGGGATTGAAGCGGCAGGTGCGGGAATTGAAACCGGCAAGCATGCAGCGACCATTACCATGGGTGTGAAAGGCGTTTTGCATGGCAGTCTAAGTTATCTTTTACAAGACGACGACGGCCAGATCATGCCTGCCCACTCTATCTCGGCCGGACTTGATTATCCCGGTGTTGGGCCGGAACATGCCTACTTACATGACATTGGCCGTGCGCAATATGAAGCTATTACCGACAAAGAAGCTCTAGCGGCGTTCCATCAGCTTGCAGAATTAGAAGGCATCATTCCCGCATTGGAAAGCGCCCATGCCGTGGCCTGGGTGATTAGGGAGCAGGCCCGGCTAAGAGAAGAACAAGCGCAAGTATTAATCAATTTGTCGGGACGTGGCGACAAAGATGTGGATTCCGTGCGAGATTATGAGGAGGGCCCGGATGATGACAAATGAGCAAGCCAGTATTGCCGAGGTGTTTCAACGATCTCGTTCCGACGAGCGCGCGGCCCTGATTCCCTATGTCACAGCCGGTCATCCGCATTTACGTGATCTGCCGGCGCTAATTGAGGCCATGAATGATGGTGGAGCGGATATTATCGAAATTGGCATACCCTTTTCGGATCCCCTGGCTGATGGACCGATATTACAAAAGGCCGCAACGCACGCACTGATGAACGGTACCAAAATTCGTGATATCTTAAAGATTACGGAGAGCGTAAGTGCTCATTCGGTTCCTATTGTCTATTTAACCTACTTTAACCCCATCTTTCATTTCGGTGTGGAATCCTTTCTGCAAAAGGCCTGTGATAGCGGCGTCAAGGGAATAATTATCCCTGACTTACCGTGGGAGGAAAGTGCGGATGTGTGGGCTTACACGGAGGCCCTAGGCATGTCATTAATTCCCTTGGTTGCACCAACGTCTACAGATGCCCATATCGTGTCGTTGTCCAGGGCCAGCGGTTTTGTGTATGGCGTGTCCGTGACCGGTGTGACGGGCATTCGGGATGATGTAGATGCGGGTCTAAAGACTCTGGTAGACCGTGTTAAACGGCAGATTCCTCAACCTCTGGCGGTCGGGTTCGGTATTTCTTCTCCCGATCAGGCCCGGTATGTTGGCAGTTTGGCAGATGGTGTGATTGTGGGGAGTGCGTTAGTGCGCCGGATT
>JAKADI010000065.1 GCA_021820675.1 Bacillota bacterium
GGCGCCCCCACCCAAGGCGGGGGGACACTTCGAAACGGGGCGTATTTTCCGGTCTCGAATTTTGAATTGTGCGCAGTGGGTTTGGGAGCCCGCGGTACCATGGATGGACTCGATGCAGCATATGCCATGTGGAATCCCGAAGCAGATATGGGAGACGCGGAAGTGTGGGAAACCATCGAATCCGGACTATTATATCTATCACGCCGATTTAAGCCTGACACCGCTGGTTATGGACGGTTTCGCGGAGGGAGCGGATGGGAATCTTTGCGTCTAGCGCACGGGGTCAAGGATCTGCAGCTCTATTCATGGCGTGAGGGGCGTGTCTTTCACGGAGGAGCGGGATTGTTTGGCGGATATCCCGGTGCTACCGGATATCGACTTTTCGTCAAAAACACGAAATTCTATGACATAGTGGCGCAGCAAAAGCCCTACCCTCTTGGCGATCCTGATCCGGAAGCTCGAGAACTGGACAAGGGCCTAAGGGGAGATTGCTACGTATCCCGGGATTCTTTGATTCTACCTCAACCCTTTCAAAGCGGGGACGTTTGGTTGTCGCTCTTTTCGGGGGGACCGGGTTATGGAGACCCGCTTGACCGGTCAGCTGAGGAGGTCGCGAGGGATGTCGAAGGAAACTTCTATTTGCCCAAAACCGTCGAAAAGGTTTTTGGCGTTGCTCTTTGCGCTAATGATCAGGGTCAAGTCACGGTGAAGGCGGATGAGACCGAAAGCCTAAGGCGGGAAATCTTCGCCGAACGAGAGAAATCATCTGTTCCCTACCAAGAATTTTGGGAAACCGAACGAAAAAAAATCGTTCAGGGACAATTGATAGACCCGGTTAGGCGAATGTACCAAGAATCGATAGCCCTATCACCCCAGTGGGCTGAGAAATTTAAGCGCTTTTGGAACCTGCCGGAGACATTCGCTTTTGAGGCTGACAGCGTCTAACCATCACAAAGAGGAGGAAAGCCCGTCATGGCCTATGATGAAAAAACACTGCAGGCTCTCATTTCGGGAGAGTTACCCTGGGCCGAAATGAAGGACATCATGTCTGGTACCAAGGATCCGGAACGTTTTGGGGGCATACTCAAGATCTTGCAGTCAATGGTGTCGTTTCCAGAAAAAATCCTGTTGCCATTGACGCCTCACCTCTTTATTGTTCAAAAAGGACCTGAGCGCATCGTCAAATGTGACTGTGGTTACGAATTTGGTGATTACCGAACTAACTGGAAATACTTTTCGCGAGTGCGAGTGAGGGACTCTGAAGAGTCCCTCAAGGCGCTTTACCACCCGGATCAAGGAGTCGATCCCGAGTGGATGGAGTTGCGCGAGTTCTATTGTCCAGGTTGTTTTTGTCTATTAGAAACCGAAGCGGTCCCCCCTGGCTATCCAGTGTTATTTGACTTCCAGCCGGATTTAGACACTTTTTACCGCGTGTGGCTTAAAGAACATTTGGATTAGACAACTGGATTATGTCCTGAAGGCCGCGGGCGAGGAGAAACAGTAGTCCCGTCTTAATGGGGATTCAAGGTTCCGAACTGCGTTAGAAGGTTTGTCATTTAGATTTGTATCTCTTGACAAATGTCGTTTGGGGTTACCGGGAAAGAATTCACGATAAGGGAGTCCTGTCTAATGATTAAAGAAGGCGAAGTCTTGTGGAATCCTTCCACAGAACGTCTCAAGACGGCCAATATCACTGGATTTTTCTCTTGGCTGAAGGATCAAGGGCACACCTTTGACAATTATTCCGCCCTATGGGAGTGGTCGGTAACCGATGTGGAGGAGTTTTGGAGTGCTGTATGGTCATACTTTGACATTTTGTCACCTCCTTATGAGACTGTACTGAAAAATCGACAGATGCCAGGCGCCCAGTGGTTTCCGGGTGCCCGGCTCAATTATGTTCAGCAGATGTTTCGCAACCGTTCTCCCCAAAACACTGCTCTCATTTATGCGCGTGAAGGGGGACATCCAGAAACCATGTCGTGGGCGGATCTGGAGAATCAGGTAGCCCGGTTCGCTCACACCCTACGGGCACTTGGGGTAGGATATGGGGACCGGGTTGCTGCTTATTTGCCCAATGTTCCCGAAACCCTTATCGCTTTTCTGGCTACCGCTAGCGTGGGCGCTATTTGGTCGGTGTGTTCTCCGGATTTTGGAGCTCCTAGCGTGATAGACCGCTTTCGGCAAATTGAACCCAGCCTTCTGATTATCTGTAACGGATATTACTACCAGGGACGGAAATTTGATCGCCGTTCCGAAGGCCGAGATTTGATCAAAGCTCTGCCTACGGTCAAGCAAGTACTGATAGTGGATACACTGAAAGATGGAGTTCTCGGTCATGGGGAAGGGCAAATGACATGGGAAGAGGCGATGAGAGCGCCGGCCTCGCTGGAAATCACACCGGTTTCCTTCGATCACCCGCTATGGATCCTTTATTCCTCAGGCACGACTGGGTTGCCCAAGCCTATTGTTCACGGTCATGGAGGTATGCTGTTGACCCATCTGGTTTCGGGCGCCTGGCATATGAACATTCATCCTGATGATCGATTTTTTTGGTTTACGACCACGGGGTGGATGATGTGGAATATTGTGGTTAGCGGGTTACTGCTGGGAACCACTGTCGTCCTCTATGACGGCAGTCCTACCTATCCTAATGCGGATGCCCTATGGAAGTTTGCACAGGAAACCCAAATAACCATTTTCGGAACGAGTGCGGCCTTCTTGCATGGGTGCATGAAAGCGGGTATCGAGCCGGGCCAACGCTTTGATCTCAGTAACCTAGAGGCTATCGGTTCGACAGGTTCTCCCCTAAGTCCAGAAGGATTTGAGTGGGTCTACGCCCATGTTAAAGCCGATCTTTGGTTGGCGCCCGCCAGTGGAGGGACGGATATTTGTTCTGCACTAGTGGGGGGAATGCCTCTTTTGCCCGTATGTGCGGGCGAAATACAGTGCCGGGCACTCGGGGTGAAAGTGGAGGCCTATACCCCTCAAGGGCAGTCGGTCATCGATCAACTGGGGGAGTTGGTCGTAACCGAGCCGATGCCCTCCATGCCCCTATACTTGTGGGGTGACCACGATTTTCATCGCTATCGATCCAGCTATTTTTCGGTATTTCCAGGGGTGTGGCGACACGGTGATTTTGTCAGAATCACGCCTACTGGCAGTACGATCATTTATGGTCGTTCCGATGCCACCATCAATCGTTTTGGAGTACGGTTCGGCAGTGCTGACATTTACCGGGCCGTAGAACCATTAGTCGAAGTCGCGGAATGCCTGGTCGTGGACCTTGAAGCTGTGGGCCAATCGTCCTATATGGTGATGTTTGTTAAGTTAGGTTCGAATTGGAACTTAGATGATGCCTTGCGGGAAAAAATTCACGATAAAATCCGTCAAACCCTGTCGCCACGTCACATTCCCGACACGATTGTCGCAGTCGGCGACATTCCTATGACCCTCAACGGCAAGAAAATGGAAGTACCAGTGAAAAAGATTCTCTTGGGACAGCCGGAATTCGAGGCATTAAGTCGCGATGCCATGAGCAATCCCGATTGTATCGACGAGTACTTGGCCATTGCTCAGCGCTTGCGCCGAATGCGCAGCTCCTAAATCCCAATCAAGAAAACGGGAAATAGGCGGACCATGGGCACCGCGGGACCTGTGGTTTGACCGTGTGGTGAAGCCAACCATTCCGACCGTTTCGTATTGACACAAATTTCGGGTGTCCATGCACTTGACAAGTCCGCCCTGCCCTATCCGCATACCACACAATCGCCGGGTACTTCTCACGTGTGAGTGTTTTGGGGAGCCGGATGCGTTAATCGAGCACGTCCAGCTCTACAGGGGTTCGCGGCCCAAGAGAAACCCGCTAGCACAGCCAAGCCTCGAGGCCGCGTTCTTCCGACCCCACATCCCTAAAATGGGATCGTACGACCGTGGTATTCCCCCTTGGCCACGGTAACCCGTAATGGATTACGGGAACGTATTAACTAGAAGGCGGCTGTTCCATGATGGCCAGGATCTTTTCCGTGGAACGTTTGATGTGATGTGATATAACCCCTTGCGCTTGCTGACGGTTGTTGCGCTGTAGGTATTTAACGATTTGCCCATGATCTTGGTGATCGCGCAACAAGAACTGCTCGACCGCGGCAGGATAACGGTAAAGAATCATCGAATACAGGTAATGCGGGTGTAAACGCCGATAGAGAGTAATCATCGTGTCGTTGTGGCTCAATTCGACCAGAGTCTGATGAAATATAAAATCATGTTCATTGTATACCATATAATCGCAATGTTCGGTCCGCGTTACCTGGTCCATTTCTTCTAATCGCAATGCCAATTGTTCAAGGTCCGACGTTAGGAGGGGAGCGCAGGAGACACCGAATGTCTCAAACATTTCCCGAACCTGATTGACCTCCGTTAAGTACCTCGAGGTGATGGGCGTTACGAAGGTTCCGTGGCGTTCTTGAACCGTTATCAGTCCTTCTTGGGCGAGTCGCATAATGGCGTCACGGATCGGTTGTGTGCTCACACGGAGGTTGTCGGCGATGTTTCGCACGTCGATACGCTGCCCCCACGCTAATCTTCCTTCCAATATTTCCAGCCGAATGACGTCGTAAACTTTGTCCCTCAGGTTGCGCCCGTCAAACTTTTCCATACCCTGCCAACTCCCTTGTATCACATTCTTGTAATCGACCATGATTGACTTCTCTAATCCTGATATCTAAAATATCACTAAGCTTTCAAAAAAATACAACAGGAAGCAAACTTTTCTGGCAGTCAGGGGCCTAACGGGGAGTTAAACGTATCGGACCGAATAGCGTGCAACCAAGGGTTTTAGTGGAGAACCGTCCTGGGGATATCGGTGGCATAGTCTGACTGTGTATGAAGGCACATTGCGCAACTCGATCTTGGATTCCCGGCACCCATGGAAGAATGGTGGATGACTCTAACGCGTTTGGACTTCTGGTGGCGTCAAGGGGGGATATTTCATGGAACGCGAGTTTACCGGACGTGTGGCGGTGGTGACGGGTGCGGCTCAGGGTATTGGACGCGCATCCAGCAAGTGTCTGGCTCGGGGAGGAGCTCGAGTTTGGTTGTTGGACCGTGACACAGTGGCCGGCAATGAATTAGTGAGTGATATACATGGTGAGGGAGGCGATGCAGAATTCATTGAGACCGAGCTTGGCGACGCGTTGAGCGTTACAGCAGCTTTTGACCAAATTTTGCGAACAGATGAGGGAATTGACTTACTGCACAATAATGCCGGGATTCAACGGTATGGGACTGTGGTGGAGACAACAGAAGAAATGTGGGATGAAGTATTTCGGGTGAACGTGAAGAGTGCGTATCTGGTATGTCATCATGCCGTACCCTTGATGCAGACGCGGGGTGGCGGTTCGATAGTGTTAACGTCGTCAGTTCAGGCGTATGCTACGCAGTCCCGTGTGGTAGCCTATGCGGGTTCGAAAGGTGCCCTGACAACCATGACCATGGCTATGGCCTTGGACCATGCCAAGGAAAGAATTCGGGTCAACGCTGTGGCTCCCGGCTCTGTGGATACCCCTATGCTGCAGAGCTCCGCCGAGTTATTTCAACCTTCCGATCCTCAGAGCTTACTAGATCGTTGGGGGAGTGGACATCCCGTGGGTCGTTTGGCTACGCCGGACGAAGTCGCTGAAGTGGTAATGTTCTTGTTAAGTGACCGAGCGAGTTTCGTCACGGGCACGACGGTACGCGTGGATGGTGGTTTATTGTCTCAAATTGGCGTGCCTCTCCCCTGAATGCCACAGCAATGGCCATATTGCAGGAAAGGGGATGGACGGGGTATGAAACAATGGCTGTACATGTTTGAGCGTCAGATGACACCTCAGGCGATGCTGCGGGTTTATTTGGTAGTAGGGGGTCGGAGTGCTGTGCTGGTAGATACGGCAATGGTGGGGTACGAGGAGTTGGTGACAGAAGCGCTGCAGGTGGTTCAGCGGCTGAGGATTCCTCTGAAATTTATTGTCAACACCCATGCCCATCATGACCACATTGGCCTCAATCACTGGGTGCAAACACAAACGGGCGCACTGGTGGCGGCACACCGGTGGGGTAAGCCCTGGATTGAGGTTCCTGAGCGTAACTATCAGGAATTTGTTTTAGCCCATCCCCATTTGATTGCCGATTCACCTGCGTTACAAGGCGAGATCTATAACACATTAGGTCCCGGCATCCCGCTCGATATTGGTTTACGTGGCGGGGAGGTGCTTAACTTGGGGGAACTTGAGGCAGAAGTAGTAGATCTGTCGGGGCATGTCCCAGGAGAGATTGGCCTGCTTGTGAGAGATAAACAGACGTTGATTACTGGAGACGCCCTGACCTGTTCCAACCTGCCCTTCTTTCACGGCCATATGCGGCCAGACTTATACCGAGCGACCTTAAACCGCATTAATGTTTGGGCCACAAACCGGCAACTCGATTGCATTTATTCTATTCATCAATCTCCGATTCTCGGTTGCCGGGACATTACCATGGCGGTTCAAGAACGCCAAGATGAACTCGATCGTCTGGACAGGGCGTTGGAAGATGAACTGCATTCGGGGACACGGTCTCTAAAAGACCTCTGGTTAGCGGTTTCGGCACGGTGGGGGAAACAGCCCGAATTTCGCGGGTTGACCATGGTACATGCGCACTTAGCTGACCTTTGCCAAAGAGGGCGGGTTGAACAACTGGGAGAATTATTTCGCCGGGCCGAGACGTAATGGGCCGTTACCTGGATTCAGACTCATAAACAAATCTAGGATGCGGTATAAGAGTGGAAAGGAAGAGAAGCCGATGATAAGATTTGCCGAATTTTTATCCGATTCACGCCCGACTCCTTTTTGGACGATGCTCAAACAACTCGGCGTAACGGAGGCGGTCGGAGTGTTGCCCCGGGGTTACATGGATTGGCGCCAAGCCACCGTTGACCATCCCTGGGATTATGCACCGCTTGCTGTGTATAAGGAAATGCTGGAAGAGGAAGGCCTTACTCTCACTGCGATTGAAGACAATCCTCCTATGGATCGATTGCGCTACGGTGTTGCGGGAGCGGAAGAGGAACTGGACCAGGTATGTCGGTTCATCGAGAACCTTGGCAAAGTCGGTATACCTCTTTGGTGCTACAACTGGGCAGCCGTTCTGGGCTGGCAGCGCACCTCCTCCCGCTTGCGAGGCCGCGGGGGCGCGATCGTCTCTGGGTATAATCATACTCTGGTCGGATCCAGCGATCCACCGATGATGGGACCGATCGATGCCGAAACCTTGTGGAAGACGCTCGAGCGGTTTCTCAACCGGGTGGTTCCCGTTGCAGAGAAGGCTGGCGTCAAGTTGGCTATGCATCCAGACGACCCGCCGATGCTATCTGAAATTCGGGGAGTTGCGCGCATCATGAACAGTGTCGATGCTTACGAACGACTATTATCGCTGGTACCTAGTGAGTCAAATGGAATTACATTGTGTCAAGGGAACTTTACCTTAATGACCGATAATTTGCCTGGCGTCATCCGCGAATTTGGTAGCACGAGGCGGGTTCATTTTGTCCACTTTCGAGATGTGAAAGGAACTCCCGAGAGATTTGTGGAGACATTTATCGATGAAGGCAAGACGGATATGGTGGAATGCATGAGAGCCTACC
>JAKADI010000066.1 GCA_021820675.1 Bacillota bacterium
TAGCGCGCATGGGGCCACCACGCCCGTCGGCGCAACATCCACAGCGCTAACAGGCCGGTTACGGCGCTGAGAATAATCGCCCAGAGCGGGAACGACCATCCCCCGGAAGCCGTGAGAGCATTCACCGGATGGAGAATCCAATGACCCGTGGCGCCAAAGGGGAAAAACAGATCGCGGCCCCACGCCGCTTGTATTTTCATAAAGGCCAGCGGGGCGCCCGCGACCCGGGCATCAATCGTCCCGACAACCCCATAACCCACCCCGAACGCAATTCCGCTGAAAAACCAGGCCCAGCGTCGCCACAGAGGACGAGGCCACGGACGGGTCCAGAGTGTAAACGCGTAGGGAATGGCCAGCAAAATCCCTGTCGTCTTCGTGAGACTCGCCAAGGCTCCCAAGAGGAGGGCCCCCACCCATGCCTGACGGTCCATGGCTTCCAGAGATGCTACCACAAACAAAAAGAAGAGAGAGGCCGCCCGGTACGCGGCAAAATACGGTGTCATGGGATTGAAGGCGGCCAATAACACCCCAAATCGGGCATTGTTCGGCGTCGTATACCGACTCAACCAGCGATAGAGCAGAACAAGGGCCATAAAGAAGGCCCCGTTGGACAGAATAATCCCGGCCGGAATGATCGCCTGGGGCCCCCAGGGAATCGACAGCCACTTCGTTAACCAGGGATATAACGGGAAAAACGCCCAATTATATAAGTGGTGCGTATTAAAGCGGGCGTGGTCATAGCCATGCGCGGCAATCGTCCAGTAAAATCCCGAGTCAGAGTTCGACAGTGCTTGCATTAACCACTGCCCCCAGGGTTGATGAAAGCCCTTGCCTCCACCGTACACATCGTGACCCACCGTTAAGGCGGGAATGATCCAGATAATCACGAGATACAGCGCACGCGATCCACAAAAGATTCCGGTAAGCCAGCCCCACGGGGTAGCGCTTGGAGCACTCAAACCCTGAGTCATCGAAGACGTATCCGGTGTGGTGGGCATGCGTTACCTCCTCATAAAAAGGATCCGTTCACAATCGTACGGGAAGACATCAACGATAACCGGATGGCCCTTTCACGCGATCCGGTCGTGGATCAGAGCATGTAGATTTCCTATAAGCCCACAGTCGTGATGCCTCCCATTTACCAGATATCCCCTGGCAGGACAGCGGTACACAGAACCCCAGACGGACCATAATACCCTATCCTGAATAAGGATGCCATGATGCGGCCATATGGAGAACGTCCAGCGCTGGTTCATGCCCGCCCATAATAGAAAATAACAATCGTCCCTTGAGCCAGTCCACCGACGCGGTGTTTTGGTACACATCGACGAACCCTGGATAGGGCGGAAGATAGGCGGTATGCAAGTAAGCTACCAGCGTCTTCGCTTCGGTGATATCTGGTGTTCCGTTTGTGCCCGTGCCCTGCACCATCAGGGTCCAATCGCCTTCGTGCCAGACCACGGTGCCATTACCATAAAGCGATCCCGTAATCCCCGTGCCTAATGATACGGATTGGGCCGTTCCAGTAGTGGCAGGCGGATGGCTCGGTCCCATTTGACCATAAGCCTCTAACAGGCCAAGCTGATGGGTCTTCAATTGACTGGGAGTCATCACATTGAGTCCCCAACTCACCCAGTTCTGCGTGTGGGGGGATTGATTGATAGCGGGATTGTTCACCTCATAGGGACGGGGCGTCAGATGCAGGAAAATAGCCCATCCTTGCGCGGACACATTCGTGGTGGGGGAGACATATTGGCCACGGGCATCGGAGACACGGGGAATCCACCGGGGTGCACCCAACGGCTGGGGCGTTCGGGCTTGCAGCCAATGCAGTGCTTGGGTGACCACCGCCGTATAGGGTGATGACGTCCCTGTAGGTGTCGTGGTCTGAGTCGTCGATGTCGGAACTGAGGTGGTTGGCTGATTGCTCGAAGATGCAAACGTGGAATTTCGCGCGGAGGACGCACTCGGTGACGGGCTCGTGCTGCCTAACGTTCTGGTTCTGGCCGTCTTGACAGTTCCACTGATATGAGAAGTGCCCGATTTTGTGGGCGTCGCGGCCAGTTGGCCGCTGACCCCGCATCCGGCCACCCCGAATCCCAATAATCCGGTCAGGCTCAGTCCGATGATGGGATGGCGTAATAGGCTGTTCATGTGCGGCATCATCTCCTCTAGAAGTAACCATCCTGTTATAGAGTAAAACGACAGACCACCCACAATGGTTACTATGAATACCTCGCCAACCTCGGATCCTGGTTGCTGCTCCTCTTCGTCCATTTTCAAGGCACGGACCGACCTCAAGGATTTCGTGCTTTTTCGGCAAGCTTCCGTCGTGATCCCGGGGATGGACGTTGTGACAAAACTCAGACAAGAGGCGACCTCGAGGATGAGGTCATCTCTTGCCCCGTTTATTCGCTGATTAACCTTTCTGCATGCCGACTGGGTATCCTCCTAACGCATCATGCTCATACGTATCTTCATCCACGGGAGAGAATCCACAAAAGGAGGTACTACAGGCGGTCTGGAAGACCTGATAGCCCCGTACGTCAATCGCAACCTGGCAATCGGTGGAACACGTCTCCCAATAATGGTTCACATTCGGAAGATCGTAATAGAGTGGATAACTGTCCAGAGGCTGACCACAACCTACATAAATCCCCCTTCATACCCAGCATCCACCACTTGAGCGGCCCCGTTATTGATCCAGTCAATCACCGTAGTCGCCGACACGGAATCCGTTTGTCGGACGTCCAGGTAAATCGTGCAACCGCTTGGATAGTCTACGTTTTGAGCGGCGCTCACCGCGTCTTGGCCCCGGGTTGTTCCCGTTGACGGGTCCGCCCACATGCCGGAATAATACCCTTGATACAAGACCACAAAACACGATCCATTTAATGCATTCTCCGTTTCCGTGAAGTAACCCGTACTGGCCACGTCAATTTGAATGACGCCACGATCATGGGTTTTGCAACATTGAAAGAATGACAACGATTGATCCGTCGAACTCGAGTCAATCCCCGCCCATCCTTCACCAATCGCAATCGCTTCCACAGCAAATGGTAAACTCATAATGTGCATACCTCCTCAGGGTGTAGGTGTGCCGATACACGAAAGGGATGGAGGACGTGAATCCCTGCCATGGTCATTCACGTCCTGATTCTCTTCGCAAAAGGGCACAAGTTCCCCCCAGTTGGCAGGGACTTGTATGACGAACGGAACCAATCAGATCGGGAAATCTTGCGCCCCGTGATCGCATTCCTGCCCTATACAAGGCCATGACTTGTTCAAAAGTTACCCGCATATGCATGATCTGGAAATTATCACGACTGTCGGTCGCCTCTGTGGCGTTGTTGTTATGGAGTGAATGCAAGCCGTGACTCGACGCAGTGCCGCAGTGGGGTACGTCAGCCTAATAGACCACGGCTTTATCACGGATTTGGAGATTTTATCCAGCCTATTTCCTATTTTGGAGCGTATATCGGCTGTACCCCTACATGGGATACATGTATGACAGTTTAGGATGCTGCCCGTCGGCTCCGTGTATGACAATCACCGAAAATGGCCATGATTTTGGGCCGATTTTCTCAGATGCTCCGATGACACCATCCCTACTCCCTGAGTTAACCGGTTATGTATGTTCTCGAATTACGCGCTCAATGTGCGACGGGACGACCGAGGCAGCGCAATGGGGAGAATGGCCGTAACCAGGGCGATCAAAAACAAGATGAGAAACAGTGGAAGCGGATGGGGGCGGCTTGATCCTAACGTAATGACCACAGACGAGACAATTGTGCCAAGATAACGAATAAGCATGAAGAGCCCTGATACCCGACCGGTTTCACGTGGTGGCACCGATTCCAGCAAGGACTGTTGAAGCAGTACGTTGCTCAAGGCAAAACTTAGCCCAATGAGCATCAAGCCGATGACAATGCCCAGCCACGGAAAGCTCCGAATGTTCAATAGCAAGCTGGTTCCTCCGGTCAGAAAAAGTCCGGCCCACATCAAGGGCGCGCGTCGGGCGGAACGTTGGGCCAAATGTCCTCCCCAAGGAGATGCCAAGGTCATGACTCCTGCAAAGGCCAGAAGTAGGATCCCGGAATCGCGAGGACTGACATGGCGAAGGGTCTGCACGGATACGGGGAGACCGTACAAAATACCATAGAGGACAATGTTGGACAGAGTTGTCAGTAGACTGGTGATCAAGAACTTTCGTCGCAGAAACCACCTTAAGGGAATTAAGGGGTAAGGTGTTTTCGACTCGACGCGAAGAAGACCGGCGAATAGCACGACGGCATACAGTATAGTGACGGTAAACCGTCCGTTGGATAATTGTACAGCCCATATGAGCCCAACACTTACGGTGCTGGCGAATAAAATCAGGCCGGGCCAGTCGATTTGAATGCGCATGGTGGGGAGTGTTCCAGCCAATCGCTGGGGCATCGCAGGGCTGTAAAGCCAAAACAGCATACCGGCAACGACGGCTAGGGGGATATTGATCCAGAAAATTGCGTTCCAACCGGCCATCGCCATCAGAATTCCACCCAGAGTTGGGCCAATGGCAATGGCAATTCCAGCGGCCACACCGATCCATCCCAATAACCGTCCCATCAGTTCGGGCAGCAGGTAGCGCGCTAGTGCGATGGCGTTCGGATAAATCATTGACGTTCCGACCGCTTGGATCACTCTCCAAATAACAAACGTCGTAAGATTGGGTGATAACGGCGCAAAGATCGCGGTCAGAATAATTAGGCTGAGTCCCATGTAGATAAGCCTATGGTGTCCCCATAAATCGCCCATGCGGCCCAAAACCGGCTGGGCAATCGCACTACCTAAATAATAACCAGAAATAATCCAGGTCAAACTGGCGGCCTGGTTATGAAAGTGATGCAACAGAGCCCCTAAAGCCACCGAAATGGTGGAGGAGTTTAGAGGATTAAGAATTATTGCGATTAACAAGGCCAGCAAAAACGGTAGCGGGAACCTTGTCACGATTCTCTTTCGATTCACAAAGTTAAGCCTCCACGTTGCTGAAACATGCATAAGATGGCACAAACAAGGCTCGGATCAAGGGTTTTGGGAAATCTAGGGGCCGAGCTTCTGTACCCAATAATATCCAGTGGCCGATCCTTCCTGGTCCGTATAGGTCAGCAGGATCGGCGCAAAATTATTCTTTCATATTACTGATTATCTCATCCAGTGTCGAGATGTGATTCGGTGTGCCACCAAGCGTCCCACTGGTGAGATCAATGCAAAACCCTAAGGTGTCCGCAGCCAGGGCTCCCGCACGGGTCCACCACGTTCCGCCGGCACTCAGACGTTGTTTTAACACGGTTTTACAGGCCCCGATGATCCCGGAGCCGATGGGAATCCCATTCGAGCATAACGAGGATAATCTATGCGCGTTTGCTGATTATAGATATATTGGGCATGGGTGTGGGCGGTCCCTGGATCGCGGGCATCTTCACCGGAGCACTCGGCTAGCGCAGTGAGGATGGGACCCAACTCCTTCCGCCTCCAAGGTGTCTTGGAAATGGGAAGCCCCAGTGGTGTTGGGATCCGTCCTGGAGCCGAATTGCTGGTCAACAAAGGCCCTCAGGTGCTCGCGGGTGAAAAATATCGACCGTAGTGATCAGGGTTTTGCCGGACACGTGGAGGTGCGTGTCCTCACCAACCCGCCCGGTTTTGTGCAAAGACCGATGTCGGCTCACATACCGCAAGGGTTTGCCACAGGTCGGACAGATGGGGTGTGCCCGCCGTGGCGTCCGCGACCTGGCTCGTCACCCAGTGGGTGAGGAGGACCTGTCCACAGTGTTGCAGCAATTCGTCGACCAACCCCTCTCGATGGGTTCGAGACTCTGCCCTTCCTGACGAATGCTGGCGGGCATTTGCTCCCACCACTCCGCAATCAGTTCTTGCGTCGACGCCACAAATTCCGTCCACCTTTTGTACTCCCCTTACTCAATTCCTGCGAGGCTCATATCACTATGATCACAGCTCCTCTCAATCGGTCACACAGACATCCGTTTTGAGGAGATACTTCGATATTGATCCTGCACCAGCCCAGAATGGTGCAACTCTCGTCTACCTCTGATGAATTGAGCAATGGTGGACTTTCAGTTGGGGCCATTGACGGATCCAAAATCCATACGGAGGCGCCGAATCATAAAGCCTATCGTCATTACCGGACAAAGGACGTCATTCCTCGACGAAAGGGAGAACTGCCCATTGCGAGTCTGTCCCAAAAGACCTCCTGGATGCGCACGAAGGCGCAGTTGTCAACACCGCACTGTGTGTGCATGCCAACGGTGTGAGGGAATTCGAGTCCGCCCTGAGGCCATCGAAGCCGCTACAAAACGCACCGTGCTCAAATCACCGCAGATGAGGGGTATTTCTTGACGTGCAATGTGACCGCTGAGGCCAAACAGCCGGTCGACGCCTACATTGCGGCAGGATCCGATCAATGGCGCACTGCGAAAGGCATCCCAGTTTGGAAACAGGTCAGTTTATCTATAATGCCAAGATCGTCACGTAACAGTGTCCCATCCACCACCCGCCAGCTCAGAGAAACCTGGGATTTCGCTAATTTGGTGTGCAGGGTACCGAAAACGCGACAGGCGATGGGCACTTGTGATCCTAGCGTTCAATATCCACAATATGGTTCCGGAAATTATCGCGCATCACCGGAGACACGGGGGATTCTCAAATCTGACGCGTCTGGGTGCGATACCCGGATTCAGGGGATCATTCGCTTTATGTGCCATAATACCGGTTTTTGCCTCCTGTCTCCATGTGTAGCATGTTGTACCTCCCTAGAGAAGGCGGTGGTCGTCATGAGGCTGTATGTCCTTCAGACAATGCTTTGACGGCTTCTACGATTTGTGTCGAAATCTCTACAAATTTGTTGAGGCTCTCATCGGGCAATGTGTCTAAGGCTTGAGCCAAAGCACTATCTTGCCACGGTTTAAGTGTGTCCAACATGTTTTTCCCTTGTGGTGTTAAGCTGACCCAAATACGCCTGCGGTCCTCTCGGTCGATGTTGCGTTCGATCAGTTGTCGGTTTTCGAGTCGCTCTAGCACGCGCGTCAAGGATGTGGGGGATAAGCTCAACTTTTTCGCGAGATCTCCGGCTTGCATGGGGCGCACATGGAGAATTCGTAAACACCGGAATTGGGTTAAGGTAATCTCTAATGCCTGCCATAATTCCACCAACATTGGCTCCCCAATGATACTGATAATGTTCATGATGGACTTATAAGCCTGGGTTTTGGCTGACAAGTTATCATCCATTCCTCTTCACCCCTTTTACTTGATCGTGCGGCAATATTTCTCCGATTGTCAATTATATCATCTACAGCAGAAGAGCGAAAGTTATGCTTTCTGGAGAAGGGTGACAAACAATGGAAATCAGTGCAAAACTGGAGAATTTGCTGACTGACCCCCGCTTGCCACAACGCGTAGTATTCATAGTCTCGTACCATATTATAGGTTGGATGCGCAGTGCCAATATTTTCCTTCAACAAAAATTCCTGGGGTGACCCGATGGTTGTGATGTTCTACGTAACGCTCTCATTGTGCATGTCGATACAGGTTATCATGGGGACTATGCGCCGTCGAATTC
>JAKADI010000067.1 GCA_021820675.1 Bacillota bacterium
CACAGGCCGATTGATCATGACGAGCATGATAAAGCGAGGGTGGGGAACAGGTCCAAACCCCATATAAGACGCCACAAATAAGTTATTCGAAGTTTTCCCGTTTACGATTTTTTGCGAAGTTCCCGTTTTACCACCAATGACGTAACCAGGAACCTGCGCAGGAACTCCGGTACCCTTTGTGGCTTCCAACACCATCATATGTTCAATCTCTGTGGCTACCTTGACACTGTCCGGTCGGGACTCAACCTGAGGTTTGACCGTGTGAACGATTTTCCCTGTCGGCGACATAATCGCTTTAACAATATGGGGCTGCATAATCGTCCCATGATTGGGAATGGCCGAATCTGCCGTAATCATTTGCATCGGCGTAACCGCCATGCCTTGTCCAAAACCCATGGTCGCTAAATCGACGGGATTTACTTGCTTCTTGGGAATCCACACGCCGTTCGAATCACCCGGGAGCCCGACATTACTGGGATGATTGAGACCGAATGCTTTAATGTAGTGGTATAGTCCGTTAACGCCAGCTTTCAGAGCGACATCCATAAAAACCTGGTCCGATGATACCTCTAGTCCTCGGGTTAACGTGATCCAGCCCCATCCTACTGGATTCCAGTCATTAATCCGTACACCATCCACAATCTTGTAGCCGCGGGTATCAAACATACTAGTGGGTGTGAATAATCCAAGCCCTAGCCCCGCAGATGCAGTCACCGGCTTAAATATCGATCCAGGCGGTACGGGATCCTGCACCGCATAATCCGTCATTGCAACCGACGACGCAGAATAATAATTATTAGGATTAAAATTTGGCCAGTTGGCCAATGCCATGACCGAGCCCGTATGGGGATTAAGGATAATAACCGTACCATTTAGTGCATGGGCACGTTTTACACCCCATTTGAGCCACTTTTGCGCAACCGCTTCAATATTCGCATCGATCGTTAACTGCACTGTATTTCCGGGTTTAGGCGGTTTATAGGCTTGCTGCCATTGGGGCAACGGAGTCCCACTCGCATCAGTCCGTACTATCCAATAGCCGGGTTTCCCAGATAAAATCTTGTTGTCCTCGTATTCGATGCCCGCCAAACCTTGCCCATTAGCCCCAACCATTCCGATTACCTGAGATGCCAAAGTCCCGTTGGGATATTTCTGACCGCTCGTGGGAAGAACACTAATACCCGTCAAGTTAAGTTTTTCAATCTTCTGAGCCACACTCATCGAGACGGAACGGTCCAACAGAGCATACCAGGTATTATTACTTAGAACCTTTTGAAGCAAAGATCGGGAAAACGGTAGATAGTTAGCAAGAATGACGGACTCCTGTGCGGGATGCGCCACATATTTAGGAGCGGCTACAACTTGATATGTTGGAACGTCCATGGCCAAAATTGCGCCGTTGCGATCAATCACGTTCCCCCGGGGTGCGGGAAGAATGATTTTATGGACATGGATATTCCGCGCATAAGCTTGGAGACGCGACGCATTGGCAACTTGGATGACGATCAGTCGAATGACAAGAATCATCATGAACATTGCTGCAAAAATTAATGTCCATAAAGCGCGCCACTGGACAGTTCGTCGTGTCTTCATGATTTCCCTACGGCCCCCCGAAGTTGGTTAATCCATTGGTCAATCACCTGGAGCCATGTTGCATGCGTGGACCCGACGGTGGCCCTTTCCGAATTGACTGGACCTCGCTCCACAGGTGCCACCATCGTCACCTTCATCTTCGATGCCTCAGCGGCTAGGGCTTTAGGAGAACTTAAATTCGCCACATCCAACATCAGCATTTGTTGATGACGTTGGAGTTGAGTATACTGACTCTGTAACTGATCGACCTGATACCCCATCACCATCACGTGAATCGCTAGCAATGATGCAATCATCCCGGCTCCCCATAAACTACCGATCCATAGGATTGTCTTGGTCCACGGTCGGGCCATACGGCGGGGTTTGACAATTTCCTTGTATCGGAGTTTTTTCTCCCATGTGCGCGCTAAATTGCCCTCATTCAAACCCATATGTTGTTCCCGGTCGATCATGTGCTACCGAATCCTCCTCGTTTGTCGATTTAATCAACTAATTGGCTAATCACCATAGATTTTGTCGAAGTCCAAGGGCATGGCTAGCCCCTAACCGGCTCGATCAGCTCGTTAAACCCGTTCAAAAGCGCGTAGTTTCGCAGACCTGGCCCGAGGGTTTTCTTGAACTTCACTGTCCGCAGGAAGCAGGGGATGCTTCGTCAAGATTTTCCCCTTCTGCTCCTCTGCCCATCTTCTGAACATGCGTTTTACAATCCTGTCCTCTAGCGAATGAAAGGAAATCACAACGATTCGACCGTGAGAACCCACCAAATTCTGAGTGCCTTCGAGCCCCTGGCTTAGGGCCCCCAATTCATCGTTAACCCAAATACGTAAAGCTTGAAATGTTCTGCGGGCCGGATGTCCGCCGGTCCTCCGCGCAGATGCAGGAATTGCCGCTTTAACTAATTCCACCATCTGCCCGGTCGTGCGAATCGGTTCCTGCTCTCTGGCTTTGACTATAAACTCCGCAATTCGTTGGGCCCATCGTTCCTCTCCCCATTCACGTAGCGCTTGCGCAATTTCTTCTTTCGAACGCATATTGACCAACCGGAACGCCGTTACCGGATTGGACGGGTCCATGCGCATGTCCAAGGCTGCATCAAATTGATAAGTAAACCCCCGTCTTGGATCATCAAATTGTGGCGACGACACGCCGAGATCAAATAGAATGCCCGAAACCTGACCGTGAAGGGAACTTTCCAGCACATCCGTCAAATCACGAAAATTTGCGCGTATCCAGATAATGCGGCTTGAAAAAGTCTCTAATCGTTGTTTAGCCGCTTCGATGGCAGTCGGATCCTGGTCGACGGCTATCAGGCGCACATGGGGAAATTGCGACAACAACTGGAAGCTATGTCCCCCTGCTCCCACCGTTGCGTCAACATAAATCCCCTGATCATCACGAACCCAATATTCCAGCGCTTCCTTGCTTAAGACGGAAACATGGGAAAATATCATGAACACACCCCAATTAAAACCCAAAGTCCACCATTTTTTCGGCAACGTCCTCGTATGTTGTGTGGGCAGATTGTTGGTATTGATCCCAACGTTCTTTAGCCCATAATTCTACCCGTGTACTGACTCCCAGCAGCGTCACTTCGCGATCAATACCCGCATGCTCACGCAACCTCGGCGGAATCGTGACCCTGCACTGTTTGTCAGTTTCCACATCTTGTGCGCCAGCTAGAAAAAGTCTGGCAAACGCCCTGGCATTAGCATTGGTCATCGGCAACTCTTTCAACCGCTCTTCTAATTTGCGCCATTCATCCAGGGGATAAATAAACAAACAGCCATCTAGCCCTTTAGTCATCACGAAGTGTCCGTTTAAATCGTCGCGGAGTTTCGCGGGAATGGTGATCCGACCTTTATCATCTAGGGTATGTTCGTATTCTCCCATCAACACGGTCAGATCCCCCCTTTTCTTCCACAACGCTCCACTTCATTCCACTTTTCAATTCGCTATTGACTTCTTCATTCCTGCTTGGTTTCGAAAAGAATTTAATGCCAAAAAATGGTCTTAAACGACCATTAAGGACGCGCTTACGCGAATATAGCAACAAAACAGATAATGGTTGTCCAACGGCCCCATTGCATTAGACGCCATTTGACGGAATACACATTACCAACCCATTCCTTGACAGGGTTAATGATGCTCGATATAATATGTCACGCATTGGGGGCGTAGCTCAGTTGGGAGAGCGCTAGAATCGCACTCTAGAGGTCAGGGGTTCGACTCCCCTCGTCTCCACCATTTGAACCCCGCATGGGAGCAACTCATGCGGGGTTCTTCCCTATCAAGCGAAACCAATAACTGCGCCACTCTTCAAAGAACAGGAGAAAAACGTTTATGAGCTTCCATCGGAGGCAGCCAACGTACCGTTAACTTTAGCTTGGGCGTAAGCTCTTTGCACTTCAGCGCGCACAATCGAAGGATTGGACACAATCCCCTGCTGGCCCAGAGCAATAACGATACATTCAACGGCTTTCGTAAACTTTTCTGTTCCCGATAAGGTAGACCAAAAATATTCGACAAAAAGAACCACGGCTTCGGCCAGCGGTCTAATAATCGCAAGGTCTTGTGCGATGGCAGATCGGTCCTCGACCGTCTGATGCGCTTCGTAAAAGCGGTTAAGCCCCTTTCGGTCATATTTCCAGATGAGACTCGCGACGACAATAGCCCCAGCAACACTATAGAAACTGAAAGTGAATAGCCAATGCATGAGTTTACACCCCTTTGATAGCGGCTTTCACCTTGTCAATGGCGGTTTGCAAGGTTTGAATCATGTTCTCTTTGCCTGACAAGGTTTCTTGAAGTTTGGCAATTTCTTCTTGCAAGGATTTGACGGTGGAGCTAACAACCGGCGTTGTCGATGGCTGATTAAGCCCAGCGGCATCACTATGCCATTCGTCGAGATTTACCGCGGTCGGGATACCATTCACCCGCCCATTATCGGCATATTGCCACATCGTCCACGATGCCCACGGCCCAGCATTGGGCGGGAACTCGCTGGGGTTATAATAAGCAATCCAAATAGCCCGGTCCCCCAATGCCGCAAAGGTAACAGGGTGGGAAGCAATAAAGGATGGATAGCTATACACCATGGTTCGTTGACGGGGATTTTTAATAGCGGCGTCTAGGCCATCACAAAATGTCACGGCCCAGTCCTTGAGACTGGCATCAGATAAGGTGCCTGCTTCTTCCAGATCGAGTGCGGGTGCAAGATTGCCACCTTGATATCCCCCGGCGTGGTCAATAATATTCAGCATGAAAGCCACTTGCGTATTCGGCGGGGATGCATCGGGTATTGCAAAATGGTAGGCCCCCACGACCAATCCGGCTTTTTGAGCCTCAATCCAATTAGTGTGAAACATGCTATCAGTGACGGTATCTCCATACGACGAGCGAATCATGGCAAAATATCTCTGCGCAGCTCGGACTTGGGGCCACTGCACTAGCCCCTGCCACTCACTAACATCGACTCCTGCGGCATTAGAGGCTGATCCAGCTTGCATCAAAGTACTCCTTTCAGTCTTTAAAACGTGTATACGCGGGCGCTCAGAAACCACGGATCCCGAAAATATTCCCACGGAAGATCAACATCTCCCCCCAAGGGAGTATAATTGCCCCAACTGTTCCTGGTGCGAATCCGCCTTTGGGCCCATAAGACTCGATGGCAAAGCATTGCATGGCCACCGAGAATCAATTCATTTGCCTGCGGGACCGGCACAATTCCGGTTTGAGATACCAATGGATGCTCAAACGATTGCGGCAATACCACCCCAATTTGCACCACATGTCCGGCCATTAGGGCGTTGACAATTTCTTCAAAAGAAGCAGCCCAGTATCCTTGCTGAATACGGTGTTGGGCAGCGCTTTTTAGCATTTGTGGCGTAATGCGCGTAATAAAGTCCGAATGGATATCCGGGTCCATGGAGTTATCACACGTTCCGACGGTCTGTAAGGCATATTGAACGGCTCGAAGTCGGGATCCGCTATCAACCGTTAAGTCATGCATAAACGTGCGCACCGCTTGATAGAGAAACAGCGAGGATCCGACAAATGGCTCCTGACGATACTTCCGGCAAAGCCAATCCATGTAGCCGGCACCAGATTCATCAGCACACTCCCCATAACTAGGTATATTTTGGTTGCGAACGGGTCCAAGGTATTGAGCATTATCCGGATCTTTGATTCGTTCCAAAAAACCCAGCGTCCGCATGGGGAATATATCGCGATAACGTTGTTCAAATGGATGAGCGATATGGGACTGCGTTGTCAAATTGTATGAGTGCATACCGGTCTCCTTTAATCAAGAAAAGCTGCCGGCCACTTCCACCGATTTGGACGCCCACCCGCGGCTATCGCCTGGAGACGACGCCGCCACCACCTAAGAATATGACCATCTAAGAAATGCCGGAAGGTCATGAGGGCTCTTATCGGCTGGGAAACAGAAAGCCCTATGATGATGATCAGGAATTCGGGCAAGAATCAGTCTTCAAGGAATTGATCCTGCGGTTCGTGGAGGTGAATCCAATCGTGAATTTGACGCCACTTGTCTAAGAAGAGTTGGGCCAAATCCTGGTTCGTAACAATTTGGATATAATTGTCTTCGAGGCTGGCTTCCTCACTGAAATTCCAGGAACCTGCAAGAACATGGACCGTGTCTACCACAGCAAATTTATGGTGCATGATGTGATGCTTTTGTGAGTCTCCAATGGTAACATCGATGCCGCTTTTCATCAGCAGACGAACCTCGGTCCGTTCATAATGCCCATGGGCTTGACTACGATCCATAATCATTGCCACAACAAGATTGGACTGACGTTTGGTCAGTAAAATCTGCGAGGCCAGAGGCAGATGAAATGCATAGATCGCAATATAAATAGAGTGTTGTGCTTGATTTAAGAAATCAAGAAACACCTGTTGCGTGTCGTCATCGGGGCTGAAATAGGTTTGTATCCCCAATTGAATTACAGTGCTCATCTTAGGTGTCCCTTCCTTCTTCAATTCAGCACCGGTTTCACAGTGGATTCCCACATAGAGTTCTCTCATCCACTTTCATGGCTGTGCATTCCTCTCCGAACAACCACACCTATAAAATGCGAAACCCGTGGGTTATGCGCAGCCGTGAATAATCTCACTGGTCACTGGTAATATATGCCATAGGCTTCAAAAGGTGACTCCTAACCAGTCCTATCATCAAATCCCCTTCGACTATACCCCCATCCCGCGCATCCACTCGCCCGACAGCATCTCATCATACCCCCCGAAGCCCTGCATAGGAGAAGAAGTCTTTATGAGGCCTATATCGACAGCACCAAAGATATTCGACAACTCGCATGCAAATGGTCTTAACACCTCTCGGTGCTTTCCTTGACTAAACGTCATGTTATCGTTCTTCAAAACAAATCAGCGTGGGAAGTATGGGGGACTGAGGTATGACCTACGAAGAAATCCTTGAGCCTGCACTGTGCAGCCACGTTATGCGCAAACCAAGGCTCACGCGACCCTCGAACCCTTCTAAAGAGGAAAAACTATGACCCACGTTGCCGTCGAACGTAGCATTCATACGGAGCAATCATCTGCGCAAGCGCTTGAGAGCATTGTTCTGAATCGCCGGCCCTCAAACAACCAAACGGAAGCCCACGAACAACAAATGACCGCCCTCTAGGCGGCATTTGGTAAATTCACCATTCAACTTGAGTAGGTCAAAACAAATCTGACCCTACCCTCTCGCGCATGGAGCCGTTGGCACTCATAGAGCAAGCGTGAGACAAAGATATCCAGCATCCACAGGTTATTTACTTGCGCTCCCTGAGGTGACTCCGGAGCCCGATTCTCGGTTAGGTTTTCCAATGAGACCACGGCCAAAATCCCGTCCGTGTGATAACCTTTCCCGTCTCATCGTGGACCACCGCTCCCATGACGTAATACCGCCGATCCATTCCAGGCCGCGCGCGCCATGGCCACGAAAACTCAACGCTAACCTCCCTTAGGGCTA
>JAKADI010000068.1 GCA_021820675.1 Bacillota bacterium
AGGTGAGCATGCTATAGCGACTTCAGGAACGTGCAAATGCCTGGCCGAAAGGAGACATCGCAATGAGCAAATCGCTTCTGAGTAATGGCTCAATGGATGTCTTTTTGTGTGGTTTGGCTATGGTAACCGTGGCCTCTAAGAAGTTGTGGAACAAGCCTGGTGTTAAGGCCGGGCCGGCTCGTGCGTAGTTTTAGCACGGTCCGGCGTGTCGGATTCCAGGATTATCCATTACTTTTGAGGAGGTTTTTTTATGCAATTACCCCGAATTTTCACTGCGATGATTACCCCTTTTACTGAATCAGGCGAGGTCGATTACGATGAGGCTGCCCGGCTAGCCCAATGGCTTGTCACTCATGGAAGTGGTGGGCTCATTCTTTCTGGGACGACAGGTGAATCCCCGGCTTTAAGCGACCGTGAGCGTATGAATTTGTTGCGTACGGTGCGGGCTCATTTAGGAACAGAAGTCCCCTTATGGATGGGAACAGGCACCAATAACACGGTCCATAGCCGTGAATTGTCTTGGGAAGCGGCCGAAAATGGAGCGGATGGCGTCTTGCTGGTTTGTCCGTATTATAATAAACCCCCGCAGGAAGGACTCATTCGGCATTTTGTCGAGATCGCTACGGGTCTTCCGGTACCGGTCATGTTGTACAATATCCCCGGACGCACTAGCGTTAACCTCTTGCCCGCCTCGGTACGCACTATCACCCAAGAATGTGACAATGTCATTGCCATTAAAGAAGCCGCAGGGTCCTTGCCCCAACTTCAAGAGCTGATGACTTTAGTCTCTCCTCATGTTCGTGTCTATTCCGGAGATGATGCCATGTACTATATGGCATTGACGCTGGGGGCCTACGGCGTTGTCAGCGTTGCTTCCCATCTGGTGGGAGATGACCTGGCCTCCATGACCGAGAGCATGCTACATGGTGATTTAGACCAGGCCCGCCAGATGAACACGACGTTAATGCCTCTCTTCAATGAATTATTCCGTTACACGAATCCGATTAGCGTGAAATGGGCCGTCAATTATCTTGGCTTCCACGCAGGAGATGTGCGGTTGCCGTTAGTGACGCCGCATCATGACCAAGCATTTGAGGCACTCCGGCAGTTAATTGACCGACTGGTTCCTGAACGGGTGTGTTCCCATGCAAGTTAAAGGATTTAATCGGATGAGAGTGGCTTTACACGACTTCAATGTGATAATCCGAAAACCAGTAATGCGCTTGAATCAGAAAGGCGAATAATTGGGCATTGCCCATCAATTGGCCGAACCAAGGAATTTGTTCCGCCATTGGGCCTTTTGCCACGAGGTCTTTGATGCGCTTGATATCGACAATACGGTGGAGTATGGAGTTGCGATCGTCTAGAACCTGGATCAAATTGTCGCGCATCCGGGTAAAATACGATGGATTGGGTGTGGACGGATAGGGACTTTTTTGACGCCACAGGACGTCATCCGGCAGAAGCCCTTCCATGGCTTGGCGTAAAATCACCTTTCGGTGCTCCGCTTGAGTTTTCATCGCCCAGGGAATGTTCCAGACGTATTCGACCAGCCTGTGGTCACAGAAGGGCACACGGATTTCCAAGCCCACGGCCATAGCCATGCGATCCTTACGGTCTAACAGCGTCGGGAGGAAGCGCGTCAGAGTTAAATAGCCAATTTCGCGGATGCGTTCTGCGCTAGGGGATTCACCCGGTAGCCGCGGAACTTCGGCCAAGGCTTCCTCGTAACGTTGTTGCGTATAGTCAAAGGGCCGAATGTAATTGACAAAATCCTCCGATAAGATACTTACCCGATCGTGGAGGCGGCGGGCCCAGGGAAAGGTTGACGCGGCAATGGCGTCGGGATGATGAAACCAGGGGTATCCGCCGAAAATCTCGTCTGCGGCTTCGCCGGAGAGGCCTACGGTGGCCTGCTGTTTGATGGCCTTGGAAAAGACCAGCAAAGAGGTATCCACGTCGGCCATGCCGGGGAGGTCTCTGGCATATAAGGACGGTATGAGATATTCCACTAAATCCGGAGTATCTAGCACAATACGGGAGTGCGATGTCCCTAGGTAATCCGAGACACGTTTAACCCACGGTGCATCAAGATTGGTTTGAAATGGAGTCGGTTTGAAGTGCTTTTCCATATCGACAAAGTCGATGGAGAAGGTCTTAAGGACTCCACGTTGTTCCGTTTGAAAAGTTTTGGCGGCGAGTGCGGTGACAACACTGGAATCCAACCCGCCTGACAACAAGGTCACGACCGGAACATCGGCAATTAATTGCCGGGTAATGGTGTCCTCTAATAATGCGCGGATGGTCTGCCTGGTCGTCATCAGATTGTCGGGATGCTCATGGGAGATGAGATTCCAGTAACGGCGAACCGTAATGTCCCCGTGGTGATAGCGTAAATATTCACCAGGGCGCAATTCGTACAGCCCTTCGAACACACCGTGACCGGGTGTTCGCGCAGGGCCCAAGGCGAAGACTTCAGCGAGACCTTCTTTGCCCACGCGGTGGGGCATTTGGGGATGAGCCAAAATGGCTTTCATTTCCGATCCAAAGAGGATTCCGTGGGCCAAAGGAGCATAGAAGAGGGGTTTGACCCCTAGACGGTCACGAGCCAGGAACAACGTCTTGTCGGTCTCGTCCCAGATAGCGAAGGCAAAAATACCATTGAGTCGGCTAAGCGCTTCATGGCCGCAGGCCATATAAGCTGTGAGCAATACCTCAGTGTCGGATTGGGTGAGAAAAACGTATCCCAACCCGATGAGTTCTTGGCGGAGTTCTCGATAGTTATATAATTCACCGTTGTACACAATCGTGTACACTTTAAGCCCATTTCGGCGGGACATCGGCTGCATACCACCTTCAGGATCAATGACAACAAGACGGCGGTGTCCCAACGCGGCATGCTTGTCGACCCAAGTTCCGCTGCCGTCGGGCCCACGACAAGTTAAGGGCTCTATCATGGCGCCTAAAGAAGACTGGTATGACCGGATATCTTGTTGCCAGTCTATCCACCCTGCAATCCCGCACATGTTTTAACCTCCTCATTCCGTCAGACTTCCAGGGAACAGAAATCTGTTTCGTGAATCAGTGGTTACTTTATGCGGGCTTCAGGAAGGGAGTGAAATAGCCAAGAAAGTAACTTTTTCCAACCCTCCGGATGGCTAACCGCCAATATGAGACATTTCAACTTTGGGTCCTGACCCGGTCGCTTTCGATCGATTCAAGGAGTATTGATCATCCCTGGCGGCCCATAGAGATTTCAGCGCCTGCATGACCTGTTCGTCGCCGAGACTGTCTTCGCGAAGCAACCGTCTGAGATCAAAGCCCTTAGAGCAGAATAAGCAGGTATAAATTTGCCCTTCGGGCGACACGCGAATCCGGGAACACGCCTGGCAGAAAGGTTGCGTAACTGACGCGATAATGCCGATTTCCCCGCCGCCGTCTTGATAACGGTACCGCCTGGCAACCTCCCCCGGATGAGTCGGAGCTACCGGTTCTAATGCCCATTCTTGTTGCAGCGTGGCGAGAATTTCCGATGCTGGGACGACGTCATCCATCCTCCAGCCATTGGTGTTGCCCACGTCCATGTATTCGATAAACCGGAGCGTTACTCCCGTGTGCCGGAAATGGCGCGCCATCGGAATGATCTGCTGGTCATTGACGTCGCGTTTTAAGACCATATTAACTTTGATCGGGTGTAAGCCGGCGGCAATGGCCGCGTCGATGGCAGACAGAATCCGCGAGACCGGGACGCCCACATCATTAATGGCCTTAAAAATCTTGTCGGTTAACGCATCGAGACTCACGGTCACCCGCCTTAGACCCGCTTGTTGTAAAGTCTTAGCGCGTTGAGTATCCAGTCCGGAGCCGTTGGTTGTCATGGCAATCTCTTCGATGCCTTCCACCTCACTGATTTGATGGATCAAGACATCCAGGTCCCGGCGCAATAACGGCTCTCCGCCCGTAATCCGAATCTTTTTGACTCCCAATTGGGCGAAGAGCCAAACGGCACGTGTGAGTTCGTCGAATGTCAGCAAATCATGTTTCGGTAAAAAATGAAATCGGCTGCCATATACTTCTTTAGGCATACAATACACACAACGAAAATTACAGCGGTCGGTTACGGATAGGCGGAGATCATGCAAGGGCCGCTGATATTGATCGACAACAATTGGCATGCGCTTTCACCCCTTTGCCTGGGTCGTGACGGCCAGGTCTTCTTACTCTATTTTAGCGTTTCTTAACCCGCCGAAGAAGTTCTCAGCCGCCACGCATGCGCATTTAAAACCTTTAGCAGCCAGCAGGATTCACCAAAACAAACGTTCTATATAGCTTATTGACTGTCGAAGAAGATTAAAGCTAGTATGAGTCGACTTGCGTCATATCCACAAATTGGAGGGGAATAATTTTTCTATGGCGGAAAACCCTTGCGAAATCGTTCAAATGAGTGCCAATGATTGGACCGAAGTGCGCCGCATTTATCAAGAAGGTATTGCAACAGGCCACGCTACGTTTCAATTAGACCCACCGTCTTGGCAGGAATGGGACAGGGCTCATATTGCCGCTTGTCGGCTGGTGGCCCGATCAACCCGTGGTGTTATGGGTTGGGCGGCATTAAGCCTGACATCAAACCGCGCGGTTTATGCGGGCGTGGCGGAAGTCAGCATCTATATCGGTCAGTCGTATCGTGGACGGGGGGTGGGGAGGCGTCTCCTTAACCGCTTAATTATTGCTAGCGAGGAACATGGATTGTGGACACTCCAAGCCGGAATTTTTCCAGAAAACCAGTCCAGTTTGGCGTTGCATAGGAAGTCGGGTTTCAGAGAGGTTGGACGCCGGGAACGCATTGGTCAACTCCATGGCCTCTGGCGCGACGTGATATTGTTGGAGCGAAGAAGCTTGGTCGTTGGGAGCGGTTGACGTGCACCCGAAAACCTCGCTGCCCAGGCAATCAAAGACCGTCACCAAACGGGATGTCGTGCGCACTGCCGTAACAGCTGCAAAGGCGAATGACTAGCGGGCGGTGTCGGTTGGGCCATGGCACAGGGCATTTCTCTTTAGGGTATGATATCGAAATGCCTGGTACACACTGTCACCGGTGATAAAAATGACAGCTGTCGGACTGGCGCGCTTACAATTTGGCGGTACCCTTCTCTACCACTTCCTCTTTGTTCCGTTAACCATTGGCCTGGGACTTTTGATCGCGATTTTAGAGACGTCCTACTACCGATCCCGGAACGAGGTCTACCAAATAGCGATGCAATTTTGGATCAAGATCTATCTGATCAATTTTGCTGTCGGCGTCGTCACAGGGATAATCCAAGAATTCCAATTCGGCACGAATTGGGCAGACTTTTCGCGTTTTGTGGGAGACGTTTTTGGGGCTCCGTTGGCGCTTGAAACCCTGATTGCTTTTTTCTTGGAATCCACGTTTTTAGGCGTCTGGATTTTTGGGTGGGAGAAGTTGTCACCCAAGGTGCATCTGATATCTATTTGGCTCGTGGTCATGGGCTCTGTAATGTCCGCTTTTTGGATTCTTGCGGCCAATGCGTTTATGCAAGAGCCCCTCGGCTATATTTTCCGCCATGGCCGGGCTGAGATGGTAAATTTTTTTGCTGTATTAGCCAACCCGCAACTCTGGTTAGAATTTCCCCATACCTTGTTTGGAGCGATCGCCACCGGATCCATTTTCATGGCCGCCATTAGTTCGTATCATCTCATCCGGCACACTCGCGATGAGGTCTTTGAACCGAGTTTTCGACTGGCTATTATCGGCGCCGTGATTGGGAGCGTATTGGTCTTAATTTTAGGCCATGAACAAGCTCAACATCTGGTAATGACCCAACCGATGAAAATAGCGGCTTCCGAAGCCTTATGGCATACGAGTGCCCTTCATGCTCCGTGGACTCTTGTTGGGACGATTGACACGCGAGCCCATACCGACCCGTTTGTTCTTCAAATTCCTTATCTTTTGAGCATCTTGGCTTACAATAGTTTAACCGGACGCTTACCTGGCCTCTTGGAACTTAATCGTCATTACCAAGCGGTTTATGGCCCCGGCAATTATATCCCGCCCGTTTTTTGGACGTTTTGGGCCTTTCGAACGATGATCTTTGCGGGTACGGCTATGGCGTTGATTGCTTTGCTTGCCGCATATTTGACGATAAAGGGGAAGCGCCCTCACTGGCTTCTTGTGCTGTGGGAATGGACTTTATTTTTACCTTATATTGCCAATTCCGCCGGATGGGTCATGACCGAAGTGGGACGACAGCCATGGGCCGTTTTTGGACTGCTGAAGACGCCTGTTGGAGTGTCTCCCACTGTGAGCAAGGCAGAATTATGGACCACAGTCATCGGCTATGCCGTTTTGTATTTAGGGATTGCGGTGAGCGCACTCTATTTGTTTCTTTTCATTATCCGTCAAGGACCCGGTCAGGAACGCCCCGAAAATGAAGACGAATCCATGTCTCCCGAATATTATTGGGGTGGAAATGACTGGCGGCACGCTCAAGCCCCGCCCCCCTATGACGACAGGACGTGACAGCCAAACGGTAGGCGAAGGAAACGCGGAACAGGCTATCAACTCCTGAGGCACAAGGGCTCATAAAGGAAGAGAGGTTCTCATGCTCAATGTGACCTGGTTTGTCTTGGCGTCTATGCTATTCACGGGGTATTTTTTCCTCGAGGGATTTGATTATGGTGTGGGGATGCTGCTTCCGATTATTAGTCGTACAGATCGCGAGCGGCGTTTGGTCCTGTCGACCATTGGCCCTTTTTGGGATGGTAATGAGGTCTGGCTGATCGCGGCGGGAGGAACGTTACTGGCAGCATTTCCGGCCTGGTATGCCAGTTTTCTCACTAGTTTTTATTTAGCGTTCTTTCTCCTATTAGTCGGCCTAATCGTCCGGGGGGTCGGGATTGAGTTTCGCAGCCGTATCGATGATGGGAAATGGCGCCGATTATGGGATAGTCTTTTTGTGACAGGAAGCGTTATTCCGCCGTTAATATGGGGATTTGTCATGGCCAACATGGTGAAGGGGGTTCCCTTTGACGCGCACGGTAATTTTGTGGGGCCATGGTCGAAGTTGGTCAATGTCTATTCCATCGTGGGAGCCGTTACGGTTGCCTTGGTCTTTGCGTTACACGGGGCCTTATTTTTAATGATTCGGACGCGCGGGGCATTGCATGACCGGGCTGAAAAGTTAGCCTTCCGGATAGGACCCGTCACCACCGGTATCTTTGTGGTGTTTGTGGCCATGACCTATTATCAAACCGATATCGTGAGGCGCCTGGGTTTGGATCCGGGTCCCATTCCGGTTTTTGCGCTGCTCAGTTTAATCGCTATCCGCCTTTTTCTGCATAACAAACAAGAAAAATGGGCGTTTGCAGCGACAGGGCTAACCATTATCTTTGCTACTGTGACCATATTCTTGTCGCTTTACCCCAGCGTGATGATTAGCTCGATAAATTCCCGATGGAATTTGACCATTTTTA
>JAKADI010000069.1 GCA_021820675.1 Bacillota bacterium
GGGAAGTTGGCCAGCATGAAGCATATGGTCCATGCGCTGATAATACCGACCTACGCTGCGAAAGATCACAATGAAGACCGGAATCACAATGACCACCACCCATGCACCCTTTGAAAACTTGGTGAGAACAAAAAGTGCGGTAGCCGTCGCGGTGAGCAAGGCCCCCAAGAGATTGAGACTCGAACGGAGCCGCCAGCCATTCGGACGGGTTTTCCGCCAATGTATCACCATCCCAGTCTGCGATAAGGTAAATCCCATAAACACCCCAATTGCATACATAGGGATTAACGCCTGAGTGTTCCCATTCACTGCCACCAAAAGAACCGCCGCGGCAACCGCCAAGAACCAAACCCCACGCTCTAGGACCAATCGGTCCCCTCGCATAGCAAATCCCCGGGGTAAAAACCCATCTCGCGCCAATAAACTCGCCAGGATTGGCAAACCGCCGAAGGATGTATTGGCAGCGAGCCCTAAGACGATGGTGATTGTGAAGGACATCACGAAAAAAATCCAATCGTGTCCCACGACTCCGGCAATGACCTTACTGAGCAACGTCTCCGGACCACCCGGCACAACACCAAAACGCACCGTCAGGGTAGCAATTCCAAGGAGCATGGTTGCCAGTAAGATACCTAGTAACCACTCGGTGCGTTTTGCCCGCAGGACCCGCGGTTCACGAAACAGTGGAACTCCATTTGCGATAGCCTCGACACCAGTTAATGCGGTAAGGCCGGCTGCAAATGCTGTCAGGAGAAAAAAAAGACCAACTTTGGGTGCGTGAGCAGGCAAAAGGAGTTCCGGTTTAGTTATCACTGGATGAATAAATCCCCACCCCAAAATCGCCAGTAAGCCCACGATAAACAGTACCGTAGGCAGAAGGAAAGCTCGCGCACTTTCCCCTACTCCGCGAAGATTTAGTATGGTCACCAAAGCGAGCAGAAACAAACACAAAGGAAGGGTAAACGGTACCATGGCGGGTAATGCCGAGGTCAATGAGCCAATGCCCGCCGAAATGGAGATAGCAACGGTCAGAATGTAATCGACAAACAAGGAGGCTGCAGCCAACTGACTACCCGGTATTCCAAGGTTTTCTCTGGAGACCGCATAAGCACCTCCGCCTCGTGGATACGCCTCGACGACTTGACTATAGGATAAAACCAGAATCGCCAGCAACCCTACGATAGCGATAGTCAAGGGCAGTAGAAACCGCATGCCAGCCACGCCGACTCCGACCAAAACAATAGCAATCGCTTCCGGACCATATGCGACCGATGTTAATGCATCGAGCGATAGAGCGGCCAGACCTTCTGACGTCCCAATTTCTTCCGACTGGGCTTCCTTGGACTTTAACGGACGGCCAACCAAAATTCTCCATATGTTCATAATCCTATTCTATCAGATCCGGTATGGGGCCCCTATGCAGAGGGTGACAATCCTCTTCGAAGCCCCTGTAATTTTAACGCTAGACAGTCGCACGACGAAACGTCCAAAGTCCTCGCCTGAGTTCCGGTACCCGCCGTAATCCGGTCGGTGTAAAATCGGCCATGGAATTGCAACACAATGGAGGACAGAGCCTTTTGCGCTGTGGCATTTTTCTAACTGTGGCCGGGTGATTTTGCGCGGAGCGAAGCCCGCGGGTCGCTTCCCGTCCTTGACATACCCAAAAACCAACTGGTGTGAATTGCCATGTACATCAAAGGGAATCCTGAAACACACTCGGCAGGATTCTTGGGTGAGACTGGCATTGGGTGGAGTTTGGAGTGTTGCTGCCGGAGGCGCCCGAGCGCCATGCCGAGCATGGCTAGGAGAGCTAGTCCACTCTTAGGACCCTAAATCAGGGTGGACGAGCGCACCGGGATCAAAAGTGAACACCAGCATCTCATCCCACGGCTTGACCACTTTTAGGGTAAATAAACCGTATATCACAACAATTGCGTGCGATCCCGATTACTCACGCTATTCCTTTGAAGTGGTATCCTCTCTGATTATATCGTTAAGGCTTGAGATTCCACCATGCTGGTTGGCTCCTGTCGATCACGCCACTACTTAATATCGAGAGTGGCCTAGTCTGATGCCGGACCTTGTTCACCAACCCCACGGTGAATGCGCGCGTATCATATTCGATTCGGCTGGGCCGATATTGTCCACTCATCTGGCGAAGAAAGTGCTCTAATGCCTGCATGGCAGCATTCCAGTCGGTTAGATTGGTCTCATGAAGGTACTGGCCCTTCCACATGCTAAGCCGCATTGTAAACTTCTTGAGCCATACCACGGTCTGCGCTCGTTCGCCTAAATGATTGGCTTCTAAGAAGTATTGAAGAGCCTTGGTGTCTCTAGTCTTGGGATGCCAAAAAATCAGGTCGATGTCCAAACTCGATAGACCAGAGGAAATCGGGGGTTTTTCTGCATGTAGCTCAATCATTAGACACCTACCCTTTCTGAAAAGTGAACGGCCGACACCACATAACACGAGGCCACGGCGTGTGCCCACAGTGCCCTTGGATGATGACTAGCGTCAAGCCATCAGCCGACCGATTCCTCCATCTCGACCTTGGTCAATCGATTCATTTCCACGGCAAACTCCATCGAAACTTCCCGAGTAAATTGTTCGATAAATCCCAAGACCATGAGGATCGCAGATTCTTCGTCGAGGCCCTGGGTGACGTCCAGTAGAAGAGTTGTTCCTCATTGACAAGAGTCACCGCAGCTTCGTGCTCCGTGTATCCACTGACATTGCCGGATACACTGATCGGAATGGTATCGGACGTCGCAACCCCGATCCAAAATCATTGTGTCACAACAAATATTTGGTCTCTCTAGCGTCCTTCGCAAACCTTACCAGTCCTCGCAGGTCGTCTTCCCACCATGAAGACGACGGTCGATGTGGTGTTGGGGGCGCTATGGCTCATTTCCGGTATCTTGATGCTGCCCCGCGCCTTATACCGCAACCGACAACACCGTGCCCTTGGGCCCCTTCTTCCACCAGGTATACGGATGGGATACTTCATCGTGAGCGTGGATCCCATATTACCGTCAACTCATTCCATGTGCGTTACGACATGCCGCCGCCCGTTTTGTCACTAGGTTATAAACATCCGGAGCCCAATTGTGAATGTGGTGAAGTGCATCCCCGACAGTTGAATTCAGCGATTCACTCTGTAAATTGGGGCGGTACAGCCTTCCACGTCCAAAATATGCTCGCAAGAGTTCTTGGCAGTCCCATAACGCCGAGTCGGTATCGGTGAAAATGATCGCTAGATCCACCCAGGTTTGATGAATGCTGTGATGGACCATCTCGGATTCATGTTGAGCCGAGACGCCTGCCAAAAACTTTCTCTCCGGTTGAGGAATCCCTAGTCGCTCGAAGGTGTCTTTGTAACTCCTCAAGATCCCCACCCCATTTCAAGAGCGGTTTTCTTAAAAACGGTCAAGCGCATGCAATCGCACGTTGAGCATCCGCTGTGGTTTTTACTTGCTGCGTGAAATATCTTAGTTCTTGTGGGGTATTGGCTGGTTACATCGACCCCCGGTCGGCGTCTCATGCTCCCCTGCACAGACGATATGGCAGGACGGGGGAGGATCCGAATTGACCAACATTTAGACTTCGTTTACAAGATATTTTCGATAAGCCTATTGTAGATCTGATACACACCATGAGATCGTGTGATGGCGACGGTCGCCCAGATGGGATGGGGGTACCTGGCGGAATCGATAGATAGGCACGGGCGTCTGGTGGATCTCTCGCGACCTAAATACAGCCATCGCGCTTTAGTCGTAAACACCCGGCCGACACCGACACACTTATTTCGTACATAAAACAATGGGGCGTGACTTTGACTGCGGAGCGTTCTAGTGGTCCCATGGAACAGGGAAAACTTCCGGTTTTCCCGTCCACTCGGGAGTAGTGCCACGGCGCGACTTTGCATGAACAACCACCCTCAACACGGACTATACGCTAGGTGAAGAGTGCTCGCTCTGTTCGTCGCCCGCGGTTCCGGCTTGGGGCCTATCCGGATCCAGACGTATGGACAGGTCCTCGGCCAGATCTCGGGCTTTTATGGACACCCGGATGCGCGCTTTTTGCGCTTTAGCTTTCATTGAATTTATCGCTCGTCCCGGCGCGGTCCGTGCCCTATCCACCACCCCATCTGCCATTGCCCCCACTTTTCCCAGCGCAGATTCGACCACGCCCGTTTGGCGCAATATTTTATCTTCTGTTTGCTGGTAAGACTGCTTGTTCTTTTGCAACATACACCTCTCTCCTTGAATTCGCGGAAAAGTTACCATCGATAAGTGTGGATGAAGAGCGTTCGTGGACTAACGGAGAAGTTGCGGGGCCGGATCTATACGCGTGTAAGATTGACAAGTCGAGTGAGTGCCCATGCGACCACCGCATACGTCGCTATGGCTACCAAAGTCACCACTTCGAGTTGAGACGCCCCATATGCTAGATGATAACCAAAGAGTCCCGAGAACGGCGCCACGAACGGAGCGGTTACGCCGTAAATGAATCCTGCAAAAGGATTGATAGGGTTAGCTCCTAATAACGCGAGAACAAATCGAAAAGCGAGGAAAGCCAGAAGAATACTCGCCACGTACCATATGGCCCGGATTGTCACGGTTCGTTTAGGAGCCCCGGCCTTCGGTCCCTGAGGGACGCCGTTGGTCGCGGTGCGAATCGTGTGCGTCTCCGTGGTTTCTGTCCCTGGGTCTGGAAATTTGTTCGTGGGTTGATCCTGCATCATGCTACCCCCTTCGTTTAAGGGTCCGTCGGGCCGAATCATGGGCCTCGCCGGTGTTTGGATCCCCTTTTCCTGACATCTCTATCTTACCATACCTAGACTAACTTTTGTGATTATATTGAATAATTATTATTAAACTTTGGTAGCGTCACTTCATCATAATTATATAATTTCTAAGTAACTGTGCATTATTCTACTCAATTTGGGAATTGCGAACAATGAACTGCATTGAATTATTATGCAATCCAGCGCGAATGTCGACTCCATTAGATTTCACAAGGCCTCGCACGCAACACCTAGTACGTGGAGATGGTGGGCTAGTCCAAATCGCGTAGCCTCATAGCAAATCAAGAACGTGGCGGCATTGGAATGACGGCGCTCACACTGAGTGTTCCCACTACGGGATCCGGGGCCGACTGTTGTCATCATTCGAGTTATATGGCCGGCAGCTCGCTATCGTGACACTTAGCGGATTCTGCTGGTATGGTAGCCAAGCCACGAAGATTTGAAGTGCCGTTCTCCTAAAACGGGTGACCTGCTGTTTTGACTAATTCTTTTTGTCATCGGTTTGACTCATGATGTGATCATCGCTGCTTTCGGTTTGAGGAAGATGGTCGGAACACGATGCCGCCCTACCCTTGTCATTCGCGTTGGGTGTAGGCCGTTCGTTTTGGCCGTACGTCCAACGCGAATCTCAGCCCGTCAAACTGCTTCCGCCCGATTTTTTTGTCCTAGGGTCCCTCGGATCTGATGACAGCCGAGTGAGCCGAAGTGATGACAAATGGTGTTAGCGTCAACACGTGCGCGGAATTTTACAACTCGCCGATCACATCTTTGCCGAATGGCACCTCGTCCCTGGCGCATCCAACCCCAACATGCTCAGCAAATTCACCTCGAAGTATCACATCGCTAAACGCTAGAATTGAGAAAGTCTTGAATCCGGGTTATTTTGTGGTATCATCACTTGACCTTTTTCTAGATAATTTTTGGTACACTCCTAAATCACACCAGAAACGCGGCCGTTTTTGTTGTCAGCTGTCAAGTAATTGACAATAATCGGCGTCCTGACAACATTTTTGGACATTTCTCTCCCGCGAAAGTTGAGATGTGCGTAGGGTGGAAATCTTTTTGGAGGCCGCGCCGTCCGCGCGGTGCACATAGCCCAAGACAATGTGGGTCGACTGCAGTAAGCCCGTCGAGCAATCTGAGTCAACGTCCAAGGACCCCCGGGTGATTCTCGTCGATATGGGCTTCTCAACGTGGGGTTCTGCCCACGAATAACACGAGAGGCCACAAGGACCACAATACCCACGCTAATCCAAATGTCGAGAGCATCAAGGCACTGGCCGCGACGAACCCTACGATAAATGTCGTCGTGGTCTGCTTAGGCGCCAAGGACGTGGGTATCGCGGGAGTTATACCGGATTGCGCTTCTGTCAGACTCTCTGGGTACTGATAATCTTGCTCCATGCCGCCTCCATAGTCTCATGCAATCCTCTGACCTATTAGCTATCGCTCTGTCATTCGGGATAGCTACGCCCGTGAGGCTCTTCGTGGGAACTAACAGGGTTCCTCCGGGACCCCGAGCGCTACGGAGGCGGCTTAGCCGGAACCAACAGTATGCTACCATCGAGTGAACGAGCCAGCACCATCAGATTCTGGCGGTTCGACCGAAAGTAATGCGGGCTACTAGAGTTCATTTGGTCCGGATCTATCCATTCGGACAACTTTGTCGTGATACACCGCACCGTACGCGCACCTATAGCTCGAGTCTGCACTGTTTTGGCGCGTGAACAATTCAGAACTTGCTCGAGGGTTTTTACGACAGGGTCTAGGATCTGACCGATAGCCCCCAGAATCTTCATGGAGTCGTTTAGTACGTGGGTCCTGTTCGTGATTGGCACTATCATGTTTGGGCGTAATTTGCTCTTACGGTCCATAACAGTTTCCCCTCCTGGTTTGTGATGGCTTGGTTCGAAAAACTGACACTTGCAAGACCTATGATGAAAGTTGTGTGAATCCGCACGGAGCGATTACTTAGGCCGACAAAACGGTCGACGTATAGTTTTCTTCTGGGACAAGCTAGTGGGTCAGTTGATGCCCCAGGAATCTCATAAAAGCTGGCCCTCCATGCACCGTGGATACTTTCGGAACGGATGCTCAATGACGGTCGGTGGCTCGGTGATTAATTCGCTTCGTTTTCAATGGTGAGGGCATGCGCTTGGATGCGTGGGGATCTTGCATGATGTCGTTTATGCATATTAATTCGTATTGATATTTTCAGAGATTGGTCGATATTCATCGTAATAATGAGTTATATCGCTTGATTGATGACAATACACGAATGCCGTAAAAACTCCACAAGGCATAAATCTACGGTGGATACTTTTACTCCTGTGCCTTGGTCTCGCCTACGGCCTCTGAACTAGAAGGCGTGGACTCTTGGCGTCGTCTTGTCAGTGGATACACATGGTCATAAATCCTAAACGATATCCCGAGTAAGGCACCTAACAAAATACTACCCAGCACAATGAGTGAGACGGATACGGCGGGTATTGTCCAGAACAAAATGTGTAACCGCATCTCTTGGCGATTTTGTACGGCCAAGATTCCTACCAATAAGGCAATTGCTAAGTAAACGGTCAGACGACGCATTCGCTATCCCTCGTTTCATTCTGATTTGAAGCTCGGC
>JAKADI010000070.1 GCA_021820675.1 Bacillota bacterium
TGACGGTGGGGATGGTTAGCACAATTTGTGAGACATCGCAAAATAAAAAACCGCAATTGCTTGCGGTATCAGGCTTTCAGGTGGTGCGCCCGTGAGGATTTGAACCTCAGACCTCCTGATTCGTAGTCAGGCGCTCTATCCACTGAGCTACGGGCGCATTATATTAATATTATCGTCGTTACAAGTGGCGGAGGGAGTGGGATTCGAACCCACGCTAGGCTTGAGAGCCTACTAACGGTTTAGCAAACCGCCCTCTTCGGCCAACTTGAGTATCCCTCCATACGCGAGTGCTATCATAGCACATCACTAACCTCTCAAGCAAGCAGTACAATTTGGGTCGCTGGAGACGGTAATGGCGGAGGGGACAGGACTCGAACCTGCAAGCCCGAAGGCGGTGGTTTTCAAGACCACTGCGTTACCAATTACGCTACCCCTCCAAAGACACGATATAGTTTACTCTAAAAAATCTCAGAAATAAAGAGGTAATGTCTGTCTTGCTGTCTGAGACAATCCTCGCACGCATTTATATTTGATCAGTGCCGCCCAGATAAGGGCGAATGACATCAGGAATGCGAACATGCCCATTTTGTAGCTGATAGTTTTCTAAAATAGCCGCGATCGTCCGACCTACAGCTAAAGCGCTGCCATTCAAAGTATGCACCAATTCGGTTTTTTTAGCCCCGGTTGTACGATAACGGATGTTGGCACGCCTGGCCTGAAAATCTGTCATATTACTAACCGACGAAATTTCCACATACTTCCCGTAACTAGGCATCCACACCTCGATATCATAAGTCAAAGCTTGACCAAAACCCATATCCCCACCGCACAACATAACTGTGCGATAAGGAAGTTCCATTTCTTCCAACAAGCTTTCGGCATCGGACAGCATTTCCTCAAGCGCTGTTAGGGAATGCTCAGGTTGTTCAATGCGCACCAATTCCACCTTGTCAAACTGGTGCTGGCGAATAAGACCTCGAGTATCCCGACCCGCAGCTCCGGCTTCAGCTCGAAATGAAGCTGTATATGCCGTGAACTTCAATGGAAGTTCGGCAGTGATTATCTCATCACGGTATAAATTGGTTAAGGGAACCTCCGCCGTTGGAATCAAATAATAATCATGAGGGACAACATGAAAGGCGTCTTCCACAAATTTCGGAAACTGGCCCGTCCCAAACATCGAGGTTTCGTTGACCAAGTACGGGGTAGCCATCTCTTGATAACCTCGTTCTCTGGCATGGTCCAGCATAAAACTAATCAAGGCCCTATTCAATCTTGCCCCCATTCCAGCCAAAATATTGAATCGGGATCCACTGACCTTTCGGGCTCGTTCGAAATCAATAATACCCAGCTGTTCGCCAATCTCCCAGTGGGCTTTGGTAGAAAAGGAAAACGCCGGAACTTCGCCGAATTTGTGGATCTCCACGTTATCATCGGCCGTCTCCCCTTCAGGAACTTGAGGCAGTGGGATATTCGGAACGGTTAAAAGAAATTGTCGCAATTCCTCATCTATCGGGGCCAGGGATGCTTCTAATTCTTTAATTTGTTCGCCCACTAGACGGGTGTCTGCAATCAAATCAGACGCATCTTCGCCTCTCTTTTTTCGCTGTGACACACTTTCCGATGCTTGATTGCGTTGCGCCTTAAGGCGTTCAATTTGCAGCGTGATTTCGCGCTTCTTAGCATCCAACTGCTTTACCACGTCCAAGTCGACAACAACGTGTTTCTTTAGAAGCAATTTGGCAATATGTTCAGGTTCTTGACGAATTCGTCGAATATCGAGCATTCGGAAGCTCTCCTGCCTTTCTGTAAATAAGTGACTGTGTTCCACTAAAAGTCGTGACCTGCCTGGATGTTCGGTATATTGACGGCAAATGTTACTAAGAGCTCGTAAGGCCTTTTAAGCTCTTGTCATAAGGCGGAAGCATGACACCCTTCTCTGTGATAAAAGCGGTTATCAAGTCTCGCGGAGTCACATCAAAGGCCGGGTTATAGCTGTCAATACCCTCGGGAGCAACCATGACCCCATTGAGTTGCCGAATTTCGTCCGGATTGCGCATTTCGATAGGAATGTCGGCGCCTGTTGTGGTATGGGGGTCAAATGTGCTTGTGGGAGCAGCTACATAAAACGGAATCCGATGATAGGCCGCCAAAACCGCCAGGCTATAAGTTCCAATCTTGTTCGCCGTATCGCCGTTCTGGGCAATGCGGTCCGCCCCCACTATGACACCGTCTATCAAATGCTGACCCATTACACTTCCTGCCATGCTATCGGTAATCAGGTAAGCAGGGATATTTTCCTGGGCAAGTTCCCAAGCGGTTAGCCGGGCCCCTTGCAATAAGGGGCGTGTTTCATCAACGAAGACCTCCCGTAAGCGGTTGGCTCGAAATAGAGAACGGATAACCCCAAGCGCAGTCCCATAACCTCCTGTCGCCAAGGATCCGGTGTTACAATGTGTTAGGAGACTCACGTTATCTCCAAAAAGTGACAGGCCATAGTCTCCCAATTGCTGATTCAGTGCCACATCATCTCTGAGTAACTGGTCGGCTATCGCCTTCAATTGCGCACTAGTTTCAGCAGGACTTAGCCCCTTAGTTTTTGCAAGGGCGTTATCTATGGCCCATGAGAGATTGACGGCCGTAGGCCGTGCTGACCGCAATAACTGCGCACTACGCTGGAGTTCTTGTTGGAAATACCGATCATGCTGCAGACGCCGGGATTCCAACCATAATCCATATGCCCCTGCAATTCCAATGGCTGGAGCTCCGCGAACCGCTAAGGACCTAATCGCATTAATCACGTCTTGGCCCGCGGTACAACGAATATAATCGATTCGATGGGGTAAATGTCTTTGATCTAAAAGATCAAGTGCATCGTCCCCGGCGCGTATAGCTTCCACGGACCTTCCTTCAGCCTTCATGGCGTAGTCTCCCTCTTCGGTCAAATTGCGCAAAGAAAAAACTCATCCCATTTCGGGGACGAGTATTACCCGCGGTGCCACCCCAGTTGACGCTATCGCATCCGGCTTAGACCCCTGTTAACGTAGGGATACGCCGACTCATCGCCGGAATCTTGGAAAGCGGAAAACGGGGTTTTACGCATGCCGGATTTTCACCCCTAGACCGACTCTCTGTGGAGCGTCTCCCTCGTATTTTCTTCCCAATTTGAAACTTCATCACACTTTTTATTTCGATTTTGCGCCACTCATTTTTCGTTGTCAACAAAAATCAGAGGCTTCTCATTCAAGCCTCTGATTCTGTAGCGATTTAAACTTGGAGAATTTTCCGCACTTTATCCACAAAGTACCCATGAATTCGGACATCCCCACTCATCTCGGGATGGAATGCCGATGTTAGCAAAGAACCTTGCTCCGCCATCACCACTTGTCCCTCAAATGTGGCTAGAGGTATCACTTCCGGTCCATAGCGGACAATCTGCGGAGCACGGATAAACACAGCCGGAAAATCGGGCCCATCCCCAAGTGCGGGAATCCGCAAGGATGTTTCAAAAGATGCCAATTGCCTGCCGTAGGCATTGCGATTGGCAACAATATCCATAAGTCCGAGACGAGCAGGGGAAGAGCCTATCACGTCTTTGGATAAAAGGATAAGACCTGCACACGTGCCGTACACGGGGAACTGTTCATCCCACACGCGCCTTTGGATTTGATCAATTAGACCCTCTTCAGCCATCAGCATGGCAATAGTCGTACTTTCGCCGCCCGGGATGATAAGGCCCTGCACCTGGGATAAATCCTCCAATGTCCGTACTTCAACAGGATTTGCTCCGACCTGTGCCAGGTGATTTTTGTGTTCCCGAACATCCCCTTGAATGGCTAAAACTCCAATATTCACAGCCATTTAAATCCCTCGGTCCTGCATACGGTCCGCTTGTGTCAACGTAGCCATTTCTATACCTGGCATCGCCTCTCCAATGTTTTCCGAAACTTCCGCGATAACCTTAGGATCGTTGTAGTGCAAAGTCGCTCGGACGATAGCGCGGGCAAACGCCTCAGGGTTTTTGGATTTAAAGACGCCTGAGCCGACAAAGATACCGTCGGCACCCAGTTGCATCATTAAAGCCGCATCAGCCGGGCTGGCAATGCCTCCTGCACTAAAGTTGACGACAGGCAAGCGGCCTAATTCCTTGACTTTACGGACAATTTCAAGGGGGGCTCGCAGTTCTTTCGCCAAATCCGGTAACTCATTATCAGGTGTATTGACCAATTGCCGTACTTGGGCATTCACGGCGCGAAGATGGCGCACTGCCTCAACGACATTTCCAGTGCCAGGCTCTCCTTTAGTTCGAAGCATTGCTGCACCCTCAGCAATGCGGCGCAAGGCTTCGCCTAAGTCTCTGGCCCCACACACAAACGGAATCTTGAAAGTCCATTTGTCAATGTGGTACTGCTCGTCAGCAGGAGTCAGTACCTCGCTTTCGTCAATGTAATCGACTTCGAGGGCTTCGAGCACTTGGGCTTCCACAAAGTGCCCAATGCGGACCTTGGCCATGACGGGAATAGACACCGATTGCTGGATCGATTTGATAATATGGGGATCGGCCATGCGAGCAACGCCTCCGGCCGCGCGAATATCTGCAGGCACGCGTTCCAATGCCATCACAGATACGGCTCCCGCCTTTTCCGCGATAACAGCTTGTTCCGGAGTGGTGACATCCATAATAACGCCACCCTTGAGCATTTCCGCTAATCCAGCCTTTACGTTAAATGTTCCGACTTGTCTTTCTTCCATCTTTGTAATTAATCCTCCCCTTGCCATAATGCGATCAGTCCAAGATGGCTGGATCGTTAATGTTAGTTTAGCTGCTTTCCTCGTTCTCGTCATCAGCCGACACCCGGGTAAAGGCTGCAACTGTCTGTCCCTCTTCAAGACGCATTACGGTGACACCGTGCGCATTGCGCCCTTGTTTAGACACACCAGCCACATTCATCCGAATTAATGTGCCCTCACTGGAAATCACCATGAATTGCTCATTCCCCTCAACCGGAACTATTCCCACCAAAGACCCAGTCTTCGGAGTAATGCGTAGGCCCAAAACGCCCTGGCCATCACGGCCAGTAACCCGAAATTGGCTAACAGCCGTTCGCTTTCCGTAACCATTTTCGGTTAACAATAAAAGTTGGCCTTGATCGCCGATAACCGCAAGAGATACGACAAAATCTCCCGAACGGAGACGAATACCTCGGACCCCGCGTGCGGAACGCCCTACGGCTCGGACCAAATCCTCGTTAAACCGGATAACTTGCCCCAGGCGGGTCGCCAATAATATGTCGGCTTCCCCACTAGTTTGTTTTACACCAATTAACTCGTCCCCAGGGTCTAGGTTAATGGCAATAATCCCGCCTCCACGCCAGGAACTGTAGTCTGATAAGGCCGTGCGTTTCACGATTCCTTGCTTTGTCGCGAATACCCAGTACGTATTATCGGCAACCACTTGCGGCAGAGTTTGAACCGCCGCAATGCGTTCATCGGCTTCCAAGGCTATCAAATTTGCGACGGAAATGCCTTTGGCTTGCCGACTGGCTTCAGGCACTTCGTGCACCTTGATCCGGTATATCCGGCCCTTATTGGTAAAGAAACACAAATAAGCATGGGTCGACGCAATAAAGAGATGGTTAATGAAGTCATCTTCCCGCACATTCCCTCCGGTCACCCCTCGGCCACCACGTTTTTGGGCTCGGTATACGGAGGTTTGGGACCTTTTGATATAACCCCGATGCGTTAGCGTAACAACCATATCTTCCTCGGGGATCAAGTCTTCATCGCTCATATCTTTCACAGCCGAACCAATCTTTGTCCGGCGCTCATCCCCATACTTCTCCCGAATCTCAATCAAATCACCTTTAATGATTTGATACACTAGACGCTCATCAGCCAGGATCTCTTGCAAGTGCGCAATTAGCGCTTGGACTTGTTGGTATTCCTCTTCGATTTTGGCCTGTTCAAGTTGCGTAAGACGCTGGAGCCGCATTTCCAAAATGGCATTGGCTTGAATATCAGTCAATCCGAAACGTTCAATAAGCCCGGACCGAGCTTGCTCGACGCTTGATGAACTGCGAATTAACGCAATCACTTCATCCAAAAATTGTAAGGCAATCCGCAATCCTTCTAAAATATGGGCGCGCGCTTCAGCTTTTCTAAGATCGTATTGTGTGCGGCGGACGATAATCTCTTTACGGTGCTCAATAAAGTAACGCAGGATTTCCTTGAGCGAAAGGACTTGAGGCCGGTTATCAACTAAGGCCAAAAGAATGATTCCAAAAGTCTGCTGTAATTGGGTATATTTATACAACTTGTTGAGAATAACCTTGGGAACGCCATCCCGTTTCAAGTCCACCACAACCCGAACTCCGTGACGGTCGGACTCATCACGAAGATCAGCAATACCCTCGATTTTGTGTTCATGAACTAGTTCGGCGATCTTTTCCAGAAGCCGGGCCTTATTAACCTGATAGGGAATTTCACTAATAATAATGCGTGATCGACCCGCATCAGATTCGTCGACTTTTGCAATCCCCCGCATCACAACAATTCCCCGACCGCTCTGGTAAGCCTGATGGATTCCCTCGCGTCCCATAATCATGCCGCCCGTGGGAAAATCTGGACCAGGTATGAACTTTAACAATTCATCCAATGTGGCTTCTGGATGCTCGATAAGATGGACAGCGGCTGTGGCCACTTCAGTAAGGTTGTGAGGGGGAATGTTGGTCGCCATTCCCACCGCAATCCCGGAGGAACCGTTAATAAGCAAGTTCGGAATTCTCGCGGGCAATACAACGGGTTCCTGGGTTGTCTCATCAAAGTTAGGAAGAAAATCCACCGTTTCTTTATCGATATCAACCAGCATTTCCATGGCAATGGGGGAGAGACGAACTTCTGTATAACGCATAGCTGCGGGAGAATCTCCGTCCATCGAGCCAAAATTCCCATGTCCGTCCACCAACGGATAACGAATAGAAAAATCCTGAGCCATACGTACCATAGCGTCATACACAGCCACATCACCGTGCGGATGATACCGGCCCAATACCTCACCTACTATCCGTGCCGACTTTTTATACGGATGATTAGGAGTGTTGCTAAGCTCGTTCATTGCGTAAAGAATACGCCGATGGACAGGTTTTAAGCCATCCCGCACATCGGGCAATGCTCGGCTGACAATGACGCTCATCGCATAGTCGATGTACGATTTTTTCATCTCATCTTGAATGTCTATGGGTAAAACATGCCCGGCATTAGCCATTTATCGTTCCTCGCTTTATCCTACGGTGTCAAGATTTCTGACTAAGTGCGCGTTTTCTTGAATAAATTCACGCCGGGACTCGACTTTCTCCCCCATGAGAACGCCGAATATCCAATCGGCCGCAACCGCATCCTCTAG
>JAKADI010000071.1 GCA_021820675.1 Bacillota bacterium
CGCCGCCACATGGTTCTAAAAGAGTTCCCACCATCTGTGGCAGGCCAATGAAATATTCACGACAAACATAAACCTAAGGGATTCCTAAACACATGTTGGAGAGTAGATAATTGTTACTCCTAACCCCAATCGACATAGTAGCTGGGAAACTAACATTTGCTATTTGAACTGAGTGCCGGAATCGGCTTCCGTTTGGCATGGTTACCCATTCCAAGCTCACCGCCAAATACACCCGTGTTTATCAAACACTAAAAGGGATCCCAAACTACCTGTGTAGTATTGTGGAATCCCTTGATTAGTTAGCCATTAGGAGTGGCCGCTGAGAAACTCAATTAGAGGTCCCCTAACATTTTGAGTACCCGCAGGACGGGCAGTGCTGGCAACCTTCTTCGTAAACCAACGTTGGTGCGTCACACTCGGGACACAAGTCTAAGTGTAGTGAGGTGTGTCGGCTCCCATGTTCAGTAGCGTTAAAAGGCAATGCCTCGGTCGTGGTGGCAGCTGTCTCTTCTCCTGGACGTTGACGAAGATGTGATTCCAACAATTGACCTATTCCATCAACCACACTCAAAACGCGACCCGGTCCGAATCCCATTTGGTTAGCGCCCCCGATACCCTTGAGCTGCTCTGCTACCAGTTCTAGCCGACGTCGGGGAGATAAATTACCACTGGATCGGAGGTATAGACTAATCACGCGACCCAATGATTCCATAAACGATTGGACCTCCGATCCTGCTCGTCCCAGCAACATAAAGACTTCAAAAGGATTACCTTCGACCTCATTGATAACAACCCGTGCCGTTCCTGCTGGGGTCTCTTTTCGGTATGTTCGCCCATTTATAAGCTGTGGCACCGGATAAACTTCCAACTCCGTTGGCATATCTGTGGGTAGTCCAGACTCTGCATCACGACTGTCAGCCGAATCATCGCTATTTAAATGAAGCACCTGCTCGTTGCGACTTTGATCTCGGTAAATCGTGACACCCTTACACCCTAAGTCATAAGCCAATTCATACAAGCGGGCCGTATCTTCAATACTGTAGGTACTCGGCGCGTTTGCCGTCTTCGAAATACTGGAATCGGTCCACCGTTGAATCGCTGCCTGCACATATACGTGTTCTTCTGGTGTTAGGTCCATTGCTCCGACGAAATAAGAGGGAAGGTCCATACCCGGATGCACGTCCTTCCACTCCGCCGCCACCGGGACATATTGCTCATCGTAGCCCAAACGCGATTGGCGGAAATATGTCAAAGCATAATACGGCTCAATCCCAGTGCTTGTCCCAACCATAGTGCCTACCGTACCAGTGGGGGCCTGGGTTAAGATCGTGACGTTACGCACACCATATTGCTTTATCGCGTCGCGAACAGTTTCGGGCAAACGGCGAGAAAAGCCACTTTGGAGATACAACTCAGCATCAAAAGCTGGAAATGCTCCTTTTTCTTTCGATAGCTCCACATCATAGAGATAACTCTCTACAGCGACAAATTGATACAGTTTGTCAATAAAATCTAATGATTCGGAGCTGCCGTAACGAAGGCCCAATCGGATCAATAATTCCCCCAATCCCATAGTCCCAAGGCCAATGCGTCGTTCCTTTTGCTGATTCTCATAGTTTTGTTGAAAGAAGTATGGTGTGGCGTCAAGGATATCGTCCAAAAAGCGTACACCCATACGAACGGTTGTTCTTAGTTCGTCCCAATTAACATCATTGACCTCCCGATTATAAAAAGCAGACAAGTTAATGTGACCTAAGGTGCAAACCCCCCAGGAGGGTAACGGTTGTTCGGCACATGGATTTGTGCTAATTAAGGGATTAAAATACCAACTATTAGAATCCTTTTCGTGACGTTCGCTAAAGACAATCCCGGGTTCCGCTGCTTGCCAGGCTCCGGTAATAATTTCATTCCAAATTTTTCGTGCCTTTACCTTTTCATAAACGACGACAGGTTTGTTTGCCGTTTTCCACTTCTCGAGGTTTCCGTCCCACAACATATCATAATCTGGATCGGTCGTATCAGGAAACACCAAGTCCCAATCTCCGTCTGTTTTTACCGCATCCATAAAGCTATCCGAAATCCGAACGCTAATATTCGCGTTTTCCACCATACCTGGAGTCTTCTTGACATCGATAAATCTCCAAATATCGGGATGCCAGTCTTCAATTTGCAGCATCAAAGCTCCACGGCGCGATCCCCCCTGTTCCACCAATCCCGTGGCACGGGAATAAAGATCCATCCATGATACTGCGCCAGAAGACCGACCATTCACGCCACGCACGGCTGCCCGAGCGGGACGTAGCGACGAGACGTTGATGCCGACGCCTCCTCCCCGGCTCATGATTTCGATCATTTGCCCCAATGTCTCCACGATACCTTCCCGACTGTCGTGAGGACTGGGGATTACATAACAATTGAAATAGGTTAGCTTTTGCTCGGTGCCGGCCCCAGCCCAGATTCTTCCCCCTGGCACAAACCGCAAAGCCGCAATTTCTTTGGCAAAGCTCGCTTCAACATCTTCCCTAACTTTGGCTTTTTCGACCTTTGCCACCCCGTGCGCTATTCGCCTAGCCACTTCGTCAATCGTGCGTTCAACTGGTCGATCACAATCGACAACCCGGCGCTCAAGAACATCACCCTTCTGTGGGCCAGTTAGTAATTCGATAGATAATTGCCCATCGGGAAGGATAGCCCGGACCACCCCCACATCCTTTTTCGGCCACTTCGGATGCGGCTCCACTAAGGCAATCGCTAAATCGCCTATTTGAAATTTCCTATTAGGATCTTTGATGGTGTAGCGATCAAGAAATATCTTCCAACTGAGTTCGGATGAAAAGCCAGTCGATAATTCCAACAGTTAACCCTCCTGATGAAGTTGTGGATGAAGTAACTTTTCCAGTTCCTGGCGAAACCCTTCTATGTCCGTAAATTGTCGATAAACCGATGCAAATCGCACATAGGCCACTTGGTCGACGTCTTTTAACTGACCCATGACCAGTTCTCCAATCCATCGTGAGGATACCTCGCCTAAATGGTGATCGTGAATTTCTTGCTCGATGGCATCAGCTATCGTCTCAAGTTGAGCCAACCCTACAGGCCGCTTCTCGCAAGCCGTGAGAAGCCCTCGAAGAATTTTTGTCCGATCAAATGACTCTCGTTGCCCATCTTTTTTAACAACCCAAATCGGTATTTCTTCAACCCTCTCATAGGACGTAAAGCGTTGATGGCATTTTAAACATTCTCTGCGCCGCCGTATTTCACGCCCTTCATGTGCGGGACGAGAATCCAACACTTTGCTATCATGATAATCACAAATAGGACATCGCATCCGTCTAAAATCCCCTTTATGTAGTACCAACTCTATTATAGATATGCTATATGTTGATGTCGAGGGGTTATGGATTTTTCAAGAAGACTGACCGCAAACACGCTTAAATACTTTACCTTCAACCCGCCTCGTTGGCAAGAGATCAGGCGGCAAAGGGGACAAGATTGCAATGACCGTATGCACTTGGATTTCGAACGCACCTTCCTTGATGCGGTCGTAAAGTTTTAGAGGATTGGTCAGACTAAAATGCCAATTGCACACCCGTGAATGATCGGTTTAGCCATCTTGAACAACGGTTTGACGATTTTCAACGGGACGTTATGCAGCGCTTCGAGCAAGTCGACAAACGTTTCGATACTCTCGATCATCGTCTGGAATTCCGCATGAATATTTGGATTGCGGTGATTATCGCGTTGTTGACCGCTCTTGTCGGTTTCTTTATGGGGCATGGTCCGCTTTAATCCGCTTTTGCTTTCGCTGCAGCGCCATTCTTATTTTCTGATTCCTTGACAAGAGTGAGGTGCCATCCATGATTACCCGTCCTGCTTGGTATCTCTCTGGGCCCATGTCGGGTCATCCGGATTTGAACTTTCCCTTGGTTCACCGCGACGCCAGGGCATTGCGCCAACACGGCGTAAACGCGGTCACTCCCGCTGAGATTTGTGCGACGGATCCTTCGTGGCCAAACGCGATGACGCAAGACCTGGCCGTTTTGCCCCAGACGCAGGGTCTGATCTGGTTGCCCGGCTGGCACACCTCATCCGGGGCGCGTTTGGAATGGCACTGGGCCCGGGTCCACGGCTTGCCGCGTTATCTCTGGGCGGAGGCTTGGACTCTGCTGTGTCCCGCCGTACCTGTGCCGGATTTGGCCTGGCTATTGGGGGCGTAATCTGTTCCCCCGATGTGATTCCCCATATAACAAGATCGGCGTGTATTTGATCATTCTCGGCGATAATTTGGCTATAATAGGGTGAGGAAAAAAGGGAGCGAATTGGGTTGAGCAAGCTGTTAAGTCCCAAAATTGATTTCATCTTTAAGCAAATTTTTGGCGCGGAAGACAATCTCGACGTGCTGATCAGCTTCCTCAACGCCGTGTTTGAAGATGCGGGACAACCGCTAATTGCCAGCGCTACGCTTCTCAACCCTTTTTTGGACAAAGACGCATTGTCTGACAAAATGTCTGTACTCGACGTCAAAGCCCGGACGGAGTCCGGCATGCTGGTAGATATCGAAATCCAGTTGCGCGATCAACACAATATGGAGAAGCGGACTCTGTTTTATTGGGCAAAACTGTTTCAAGGACAGTTGCCAGAAGGCGAAGACTACCGGCAGCTGCACAAAGCGGTGACCGTCAACGTGCTCGATTTCAATTATCTGGCAACTGACCGTTATCACAACACCTTTCATGTGCATGAAGACACGACAGGACAGTTATTGACCGATTTGCTGGAAGTGCACTTTATTGAACTCCGCAAACTGCAAACCCTGTCGCTGGCTCTTGAGCCACGACTGATACGCTGGATGCTGTTCTTGACCACTCAAACACGCGAAGGATTGGAGGACTTAACGATGCAAGACCCCGCTTTTCGTAAGGCGTTAACGACGTTGGAATTTCTTAGCCAGGACGAACGGACCCGGCAATTATACGAAGAACGACAGAAAGGTCTCATGACGTACCAGGCCAATGTCGAAGGTGCCCGAGAAGAAGGACGAGAAGAAGGACGCAAAGAAGGACGCAAAGAAGGGTACGAAAACACCGTGCGCAAAATGCTCATGGCCGGAATGGCTATTGAACAGATCGTTAAATTTGTGGATTTGTCTGTCGAGGACATTCAAGCCATTCGGGATACTCTGCACTGAATCGGTTTATTCTTCGTGCTTTTTGTTTGGACATCTTTTGCCAGAACTCCCGTTTAGTTCCTGCGATGATGACAGAAGAGGATGCCCAGACACCCTTCTTTTTCCCTCCATAGCTCCTACGTCATCTGAATGGTTGCGACTTCCCTGATCCCGGCCGGCGATCATCGGATCGCGTGAAAGTTATTGAGTCCTTTCTGCCAGGAGGAATTCGCATGCTCGCTCCTCATCTCACCTGGCCCGACCTCGAGCCGGTGGTTTCCGATGTCGTTTTTGATCCCTCTAGACGTTACCGCTACTGGCTGCGACGGATTGGAATCCCCATCGTCCGTTCCTCAATTTTATCATGCTCAATCCTAGCACGACGGATACCACCCATGATGACCCCACTGTGGGCTCGATGTCGCCGCTATGCGCAGCATTGGGGCTTTGGCACGCTTATTGTGACCAATATTTTTGCCTATCGATCCACCGATCCCCGCTGATTAACGCAAGTGCCGGATCCGATAGGTCCCGACAATGACCGGTATCTGTTCAAGGGGCGGATCACGCGACACGGCGTCTCGCGGCTTGGGGCATTCATGACCGCTATCAGAACCGTCAGGCTGCGGTGTTGACATATTTCGGTACGGCAGAGCCGGTGATGGCCTGGTGGATTTGCTACTTTGCGCTCCGCAGCAGGGGACCCTGGAAGGCGCGGTCCAAATGGAAGCCTTGGCCCGTGGTGAGCAAAGAGAGACATTGCATAGGTTACGTGAGGCAACCGGACGTAGGTCACGTTCTCCATGAAGATAGGGACTGGACATGGCTTGTCGTCATTGCGGGAGCTAGTTGGTGGGGATTGGAAGAAAAAATTCGGGCCATGACCGCGGGACGACGCGTCGTCCCGGTGCCGGCCCCGGGACAGGAGAGGAAAGGACAGGGATAAGCATGGCGTCCTCCTTTAGCACCATTGTGACTGATACTCAGTATCTCGTGGGCAGGATGCTAAACCCCTTGAGCGTGGACACTAACGCCCGGCGCCCCTCACAAAAAGGATGGAACAACGGCAACGCAGGAGGTGGCCCTTAGCAGAATTGCGGCATCAATGCACGGAGATGCCCTATGCCCTAGAACGTGACGCAGTCAGCTTGCCTGCTTGGACGGCTCGAGGCGGTCCCGCCAATCCTCGGCCGCAACAGCTATTAATCCGGGATTAGGCGCATTATGCGGCAGTTTGGGCCGTCCGCGAAGCGCTGCCGGATCCGACTGATCCTACCAGTCCCACTAACGCATTGGCCGATACGGTGCTGTCCGGATGGTTTACCGAGGCAGTCAGCACATGGCAACCTGGTGTTCAAGCGACGGATGCGGCTATACGCGTCGTCCAGGCCCAATTCGCCCAAAACGAAACGCTTGAGGTCTATTGGTTTCCCGTAGCTTTGCATCATTGGTCTGCCATGCCGCCTTCGTTGCAGTCTCTTGTGATTGTAGATTACGCCGTAGCTCGCAATCTTCCTAGCGGAATCTATGGGACGACGGTTCACACAGCCCAAGGTCTTCCCGTCATCCCCTTCCCCTCCCATTCATGGATGGCACAATGGATCTTTGCTTATGGTCTCTGGGCCCATGGGCAGTTTGCCGCCGCCAATCGGCAATGGCAAGCTGTGGGCGCACTGCCCTCTTCGATGCAAAGTATGACCGATGCCTACTTGAGCGTTGTGGCATTGGAAACCAACAACAGTACACCCCCGTCAGAACAACTAGAACAACAGAGGCTGTATACAAAATCATTGCATGCGACCACTCGACACGGCGCGTTTGGGGGTAGAGAGTGTAGAAAGCCAACAGCACCGGGGACTAAAACCCCTACGCCAAACCCACGCGAGAACGTGAGATATGCTGATGTGTCCGCTTGACCCAAAAGCCATGTTTGCAGAAACGAAATTATCCCCGCTAAAAGCCGTTAGAGACTCAGACGATGGTGACGATATTAAGATACACAGGAATAAACAAGAGGCAATTTATTGCAATAAAGTTGGAGAGGTGGCGTTTCCCGTACACGGAGTGCCAGCTACGATAATTGGACGCCTAAAGTCGGGCGATTCCACACTTCACCAGCAGCCCGGATACACTACACCGTCTAGAGTTCAGGTGCCTACCTCCAGGTTGTTACAGCCACGGTAATAAGGCGTGATATTCCCATCCGGAGCGTCATCAACAG
>JAKADI010000072.1 GCA_021820675.1 Bacillota bacterium
TGCCAATACCACCGTGTACATCTTCGGTGTATTGACGATCGTCAACGGCCAAAGAAATCGGTTCCATTGAAACACAAAGGCGAACAGCCCCAACGTCGCCACCGCGGGTCCTAAGAGCGGAGTGCGAGCCGCCTCAATTAATTCTTGTGGAATCCCGGCAATAAATTGCCGCATCAAAAAGATTCCAAAGGCATTCCCAATATTGGGCAAAATTAGGTCGGTATAGCGGTCTGTGAGGATTTTGCGCGATTAGGAAGGTGAGTGCTTAAAAAGAGGACTAACAGGCTGCAGATAAACGGACCTTGATAATCTGCGGCATCCATCCGCTTCCGTTGCGCCTCTCTTATTGTAGTTGGAAGGCCGATTTTCTGTAGCACACCCAACCCTCATCTCACATATCTACTGATCCGGAAATGGCAGGCGTCATGTGATCCTTGCAGGGTGTGCATTGTGCGAAGTGTCACAGCACGGTTCACACCAACCCGAAATTGAAATAACAACCCCAGTAAGAGACGGACAGCGCGGACTACGCACGAGTTGAGAATTCCCTAGGAACACCCCTTTTGAGATCAAGAGATCATGTCGACACAACTTATTCAAACCCTCATTGCCCGCGTTGCGTATCAAGCTCGTGCGAACCCACCACGCACTGTTATGTGGCCACATCCTTAAGGATCGCATTGGAAGGGACGGCGCCCACCGACTGCCCTTTAATCAAGGTTAATTCTAGTCGTGGATTGATAGGTTGTCCCAACACCGACTTGACCGCTAATGTCCCCATTTTGCGCAGTGGCTGCGCTATAGTTGTCAGAGGCGGCCAGGTATGCTGAACCATTTGAATCCCATCAAATCCTATGACTGACAAATCGTCGGGAATTCTCAATCCCATGTGGCGCGCTTGTGTCATAAAGATCATGGCCAGCAGATCACTTGCGCATAAGATTCCGGTAGGCCGCGGATTTTGCGTAAGCAAAGTGCGCGCCAGCAGTGTAGCCCGATTTTGTTGAAATCCGCCCAGTTGCTGGGTCAGTGAGGCGGTCTCACCGCGGGCGAGCGATGCCATGGCCTGATTGACCCCCAGTAAACGGTCGCGTGTCACGTAATAGCCTAAGCCCCCGCCTAAAAATCCAATGTGGCGGTGTCCATGCTGCAATAGATATGCCGCCTGCATCTTGCCAGCGGCAACCTCGTCGGTCGCTAAGACTGGCGCCATCGTGCTGTCTGAAGCCCGTGAGTTGACTAACACGTAGGGAATATTTGCTTCCCGCACCAAGCGATAGGGTTCCATATCCCCCTTTACATGCGAGAACGAACCTGAAACGAAAATGATGCCAGAGACACGCCGGTCAATGAGTAGTTTGGCATATTTCAGTTCAATGGCCCACCGATCATCGGTTTGGCATAGCATCACTTGGTATCCTTGATGGCGTGCCTCATGTTCCACCGCTTGGGCGATTTCTGGAAAGACCGGGTTGTTTATTTCCGGGATGACAAGACCGATAACACGGTCCGATTGACCGCCCGGAAGCGATCGCGCCAATTGATTGGGCCGATAACCCAAAGCCTCAATCGCCTCGGCCACACGCTGTCGAGTATCAGGACGCACAGCGGTCGTGCCGTTCATCACACGGCTCACCGTCGCAATCGATACCCCGGCGTGACGCGCGACATCAATAATTGTGGCGGCCACCTTTTTGCCTCCTCCTAAAACTGCTGCGTTATTTCAAGCTTAAGCCATCTCGAACTCTTCTGCATTATATTTTAACATAATTGTTGAAAACGTTTTCTGAAAACGTTATACTCAGCTTGAAAGTTTTCCGAAAACTTAATCAAAGGGGAGAGGGTCTTCATGAATTGGGTTAAACGATCCGGGGCCTTGGCTTTAACTGCAGCGATGGGACTAGGTATTGCAGGCTGTGGCGGAACCACGACACCATCCAATGCCTCGGGAAATTCACACGGTAAAGTCGTCGTCTGGTCTTATCTCACAGAACCTGAAGTACAAGTATTGCAAACCGAAGCTGCTGCATGGGCCAAGTCCACCGGCAATCAAGCCCAAGTCATTTTCGAACCCGGAACCAACTTCCAGCAATATGCCACTGCCGCCCACAGCGGCAAAGGTCCGGACATGGTATTCGGTATTCCTAACGATAACTTAGGCACCTTTTACACCGCGGGTTTGCTGGCTAAAGTGCCTGCCAACGCGATTGACCCATCACAGTATGCGCTAGCCGCGTTAAACGCGACGCGATATTCTGGAGTGCAATATGCGGTGCCGTTGGACTTGGAGACCTATGGGCTCTTTTATAACAAGACACTGGTGCCGAATCCGCCCCAGACATTTACCCAGCTGATTGCCGACGCCAAGCAACTCGACAAAACGCCGGGTCAATATGGATTTCAGTATGACATCAACAATTTCTACTATAGCTATGCCTTTATCTCAGGATTCGGGGGTTATGTGTTTGGCGGCAGCAAGGGACATTTGAATCCCCAAAACATTGGCCTGGACAATGCCGGAGCGGTTCAAGGCTTAGCCTATATCCGCAGCTTTGTGACCGATGGGCTGATGCCGGCCGACATCAATGGCAACATTGCCACAGCCAACTTCGCCAAAGGCAAATTGGGCATGATCATAGACGGTCCGTGGGACATCTCAATGTACGAAAAAGCCGGCATCAAGTTTGGCATTGAGCCGTTGCCTACACTTCCCAACGGCCAACATCCCGGATCTTTCTTTGGTACGCAGGCAGCGTTTGTCAGCAGCACGGTGTCTGCCACCGACCAAACTCTGGCTTGGTCCCTCATGCACTACTTGGTGAAGCATAGCACGATGGGTCTTCTCCAAGCAGGAAACCGAATTCCCGCATTGGCCAGCGCACAACCGGCGGCCATCGCCTCGGACCCCTATTTGCGGCCGATTATTGAACAAGCGCAGTGGGCCCAACCGATGCCGAACATCGCCCAAATGAGTGCGGTGTGGACCCCCGGAGCAGACACCTTGCTCGAAGTCACCAAGGGTGCTGAGTCGCCAGCTGCCGGCGCCCAAAACATGGTCAAAGAAATCCGCGCTGGCATTGCCCAGCTGCAATAACCCAGAGGGCGAGTCTGATTCACCGGACTCGCCCCCCTTGTTTAATGCAAGGGAAGAAATGGAGGATGTATATGCGCCGCTTACGCCAGCGCTGGGAGCCGTGGGCATACCTCTTTCCTGCGCTTGTTTCGATGGGAGTCTTAAGCTTTTTCCCTATTGCCTATTCCGTCTACATTGCCTTTACCAACTATGACTTGTATCACTTTTCTTCCTATCATTTTGTGGGTTTGGCCAACTTCATCGCAATTCTCCATGGCCCCTACGCAAGTGTATTTTTACCGACATTAGTGTGGACCCTGGTTTTTTCGATTGGCACCAGCCTTTTGAATTTCGCGGTGGGAATGGGCTTGGCATTAGTCTTGAACAACCCCCGCCTCAAAGGGCGGGCCGTATTCCGAACCCTGCTGATTGTGCCCTGGGCGCTGCCCTCGACGATTACCATCTTGATCTGGGCTGGCTTATTAAATCAAAGTTTTGGACCCGTCGACCACCTGTTGGTGCACCTCGGTTTGCCGGCTATCGGATGGTTGGTCAATCCCTTTTGGGCCAAAGTCGCGGTGTTGTTGGTTAACCTTTGGCTGGGTTTCCCATTTTTTATGGTGTCTTTGCTCGGAGGATTGCAGGCAATGAGCCCTGAGGTGTTAGAAGCCGCGTCAATTGATGGCGCGAGCCCCTTGCAAACCTTCCGAAAGATTACATTCCCCTTGCTTTGGCGGTTTTCCTTGCCTCTGCTCCTAGGGACCTTTGCCTTTAACTTCAACAACTTTGGGATTGTGTATTTGTTAACCGGCGGCGGACCACCGCGGGCCAATACGGCATTTGCGGGAACCACCGACGTGCTTTCGACAGTGATTTACAACATGACGCTGACGTACAACCGCTATGACATTGCCGCCGCCTTGGGCATCATCCTCTTTGTGTTTTTAGGAGCGTTGACGGTGCTGCAACTGCGGTTAGCCGGCGGAATCGGGGAGGTAGACTTATGATTGCGGCACGCCAGGCTGCGCCCCAACGGGTCACCAAGCGATCCCCAATGGGGCTGATTGCCACCTATGTCATCTTAGGCATTGTCACGCTAGTGACTTTGCTGCCTGCCTGGTGGGTTCTGATTGCCAGCGTGAGCCCCGGAAGCTCGGCTTATAGTTCTTCGATATGGCCAAGCCAGATTGTCGTCTCCAACTATCGGGCGCTCTTTTCCGGAGAATTTGGCCGATGGATCTTAAATTCGCTCATTGTCTCCCTAACGACCGCCATTGTTTCCGTCTTCATCACGACGCTGGCCGCCTATGCCTTTTCACGCATGCGCTTTTTCGGCCAACGCATGGGAATTGTGGTAATCTTTATCGTCCAAATGTTTCCTGCCAGTATGTATTTGGTGGCCATCTTTTCCATTCTCACCAGCGTCCACCTGGAGGGCACCTTGATGGGACTGATTTTGGTGTATTCCGGTGCCCAAGCGTTCAATATTTGGCTCTTGCGCTCCTACATCAATAGTATTCCTAAGGAGTTGGACGAGGCAGCCATGGTTGATGGGGCGACCCGCTGGACAGTGCTGTGGCGAGTAATCATTCCGCTGGCGCGTCCGATGTTGGTCACCTTGTTCATCTGGACCGTTATGAGCACGTATAACGAGTTTATGGTTGCCAGCTTGGTCCTCCAAGGCGGTCCATCAACCTATACCGTAGCGGTGGGCTTGCGCACTCTCATCAACAATCAATATGCCACCAACTGGACCCTGTTTGCCGCGGGCGCCGTGGTGGCCACATTCCCCTTGATGATGATTTTTCTCGCCTTACAAAAGCAACTCTTAAGCGGGCTGTCGCGGGGAGCCGTCAACATCTAAAGAGGCTTGGCGATGCGTCCCCATCGAACCGAGCAGACATCTTACACTTATGGAGGCAAAATGATGTCCACACTACCGATGCAATATTTTGACATGGAATGGCCCCGCTCGCTAGCCGTTCTGGAACACTGGGTGTGGGATCCGGCGGAACAGGTCTTGCGCCTGGAGATGCGCGACGAGGAAGGATATCGGGTTAACGGGGTGCTAGGCATTTTGGAGCAAGGCGGCGCCTATCTTCGCTGGGGCGACGACATTGCACGCCCCTATGACCTGATAATCAAAAAACCCCTATTGACCACCCCAACGATTACTGCGGATGACAACCAGGTAATCGTACAAGATTCCCGAACCCAGGTGTGCCTAGGGCTGAAGAGTCCGGAGCCTTTTCTCACCATCACCTCGTCTCTTTCCCACGCGACCTGGCAAACGGCGCCTCTGGGCAGCGGAAATTTGGCCGATAGCCTTTATCGCGGGCAAGGATTGGCCTCACCCGGCCTGGCCTGGATCGATATCGCCCTTAGTCCCGGAGAGGCTCTATATGGTCTGGGCGAACGCTTCAATAGCCTCAATCATCGAGGTCGAGTGATTGCCCTGTGGAACGAAGACGCATTTGGCCTTCCTGACCAAGACACCTATATCAACATTCCATGGTTATTGTCGACAGCGGGATGGGGACTGTTCTTGCCCACTGCTGCACCCTCCGAATGGAATCTAGGCTCGAGCCACGGTTCCACTCTACGGATCAAAATCACCGAGCCGGTCTTTGAGGCCTATCTGTTGTTTGGCGATTTACCCGATCTTTATCGGCAATATTGGGCGTTGACCGGCAGCCCATCGATGCCTCCTGCCTGGTCTTATCAGTTGTGGATGAGCCGCTGGGGCTATAAGGACCAAGAAGAACTGTTAAGCATTGCCCGTCGTCTGCGAGAACAGGACATTCCGGTCGGCGTGATGCACCTAGACCCTTTATGGCTCACCGAAAAGAACGGTCATACCTGCCCTTTTGAATGGGATGCCACCGCATTTGGCGACCCGGAGAACATGGTTAAGGAGGTGACAAGTCTGGACATGCGGCTGTCGCTTTGGATTAATCCCTTTATCCCGCGCGACTCCCCCATTTATGACCATGCCGCTGCGCACGAGTTTTTAGTGCGCACCGTCGAAGGATCGGTGGCACGTCTTCCTCGATTTGATGATGATAGCGGCGTGGTGGACTTTACCAATCCCGATGCCCGGGAATGGTTCAAAAACCTCTTGCGTCCCCTGCTGGACTTAGGTGTCGCCGCCTTCAAAACGGATTTTGGAGAAAGTGCTCCCTGGCAGAGAACGCTTTATGCCAATGGTTGTAGTGGTATGGTGGGCCACAATCTCAATGCGCTCTATTATCAACAGACCGTCTTTGAGGTGTGCGCGGAACGTTTTGGGGATGACGCCATGATTTGGGGACGCTCAGGATACACCGGCATTCAACAATTCCCCATCCAATGGGGAGGCGATACCGGCGTGACCTATGAATATATGGCCACCGCGCTGAGAGGCGCCCTCTCTTATGCTTTATCCGGCGCCGCCTTTATGGCGTTCGATTTAGGAGGATTTGCGGGAACTCCCGAGCCCGATGTCTACTTGCGGTGGGCTGCGATGGGGATGTTTTTCTCCCACACCCGCGCCCATGGCACGACGCCGCGCGAACCCGAAGCGTTCGGCGCCCAAACACTGTCCCTGTTTCGGCAACTCGCCCACTATCGGCAAACCATATTGCCATACCTGCTGGCCGCCTCGCGCCAGTCGCTTGACCTCGGGCTTCCCTTAGTGCGTCCCTTGGTGTTGATGCATCCGTCGGATCCTAATACGTATGAGATAGATTTTGAGTACTACCTGGGTGCCGACCTTTTGGTCGTACCCACATTTTTCAAAGAAGGCGTACAGCGCCTATATCTTCCCCATGGGCATTGGCGATCCTTGTTTCACCCCGAACAATATTACCAGGGGAAACGATGGCACACGCTTCAGAGTCCGCCTTTTAACGAAATTCTCTGTTTCGTCAAAGAGGACGCTACACTCGCCCATCTTCTTCCCAACCTCACCTAGTTGTCTGGGGATGCCGGCCACGGATTTTAGTTGGCCGGCATCTTTTTTTGAAAATAGAAAACACATGGGTTCACGATCCCAGGCCAGGCAACAAGGCGGCTGTCCGCAGCAAAAAAGATTTGACCCACACCTGGGCAACTCCCCTTTTAGCGCACTGGGAGCTCATCCGATCGGCAATGCACAATATTGCCTACTCCCGCGACAATTCCAGATTGATCTGCTCACGCAATAATTGGCGGATCATAATCTTTAATTGATCGGTTTCAGGTCGGCTGCACGATTGTTGAATCAACAGAG
>JAKADI010000073.1 GCA_021820675.1 Bacillota bacterium
TATTTATCCGCATCCCAGGCGCCAATCCGGCCACAACCCATGTCACGGACACGTCCAAAGGATTTCTTTTGTCGCCAAGAAACCAATAGACATTTACTCCCCATCCATGTCGGGTCGGCAAATATGTCGATAAAAGACTGGGCCAACTCGATGAGTCCACACCCTGACGCGCTTTATCACGTCCCAGTTTCCCGGGATCACGCCTATCGCTCCGACCACCAATCGGAATCGCTTTGATCATCCAGCGCAAACCGAACACCAAGAGAAAGATGCCCATGACGACCCCGGTTATGACGATCTGACCCATAGCGAGGATACCAACTTCTAGACGCAACACCCACGAGGGACATGATCTCCACTAATGCGGCATACCTGTTTCCAAAATCCTCATTAAGGTGTGCAAAAAGACTCAAGACTCCGCCCCAATCATGGCCGCTACCGTCGATATGACCAAGAGCTAGCATTCCCTGGGTTAAGCAGGGTACTCTTCCTTGATCGATAAGATCCCATGGGCCCCAGCTCATCTGTCGCTATCTCCCAAAGATGGGAGCAATCAAATTGCCTGCGGCCATACCGATGCCGGCAGCCACCGCCGCTACCGCCAAAAACGACAAACCCGAACGCCATACACTCTTTCCCGAGGAATAACCGCTTAAAGCCCCGAGCGAAAACGCCGTTAACGCCGATAAAACGACCACCCAGGGGAAAACCCCTTGCGGATGTGTGGAGAAAAAATTCGGAATAAGAGGCGGCAACGATCCCAGACCGACAGCAAGTGCCATAAGTCCGGCGTTGCTCCACGGATTTTCAAAATTCTCGGGGAGAATGCCTAATTCATCGCGCAGCATCAGATTGAGCCATAACGATTTATCTTGTAAAAACCGGTTGAGAAAAACTTGAATTTCGTCTTCGGAAAACCCGTAACGTCGATATATCTGCCGCATCTCATTCAATTCTTCCTCAGGATTTTCTTCTATTTCCCGTTTTTCCCGAACTACCTGCGCCTGGTGGTACTGCACCTCGGTCCTCGTCGACAAATAGGACCCGAGCGCCATGGAAACCACCGCCGCCAAAATGGCCGCAATGGTGGCCCCCAAGACCGTGCCTTGACCCGCGCCCGCGAAGCTCAACCCGGCCACGAGTCCAATTGTCGCAACCAATCCGTCGTTGACCCCAAATACCACCTGCCGGAGGGTCGTGGCATGCGTGCCATGCCACGATTCATCTTCATAACTTTCAGGATGCCAAGAACTCAACTGAGCCATTACATTCTCCTTATTTGGCAAGACTTTTTACGGCCGATATTTTATGCCGGAATCACGAAAGCGGCATGGCAGGCGCGTGTTTCCGGAGAATGAAAACTCAGGAATCCGGCCGATTTTCCCAAAGCTCTGACTCTGTGAATCTTACGGCAGCGCAATTTGCTGCCAGAGAGACCCTTCAGTCGTGCATTTATGAGGGAAATCACCGTCATTGCCCTGAAGTCGCCAATCCCCCTTTCATCATTATTGAAAGTACCTATTAACCTCGTGTTATTGAATGGTTAAGAAGTGGTTAACAAATCGATGGGAAAACCCACCGATTACCGGCGCTTAGTGCATCAGCCCCGGCCATCAATCAGACTTTTCTAGGGGATAGAACACTGGACAACAGGGGCCGCCTGGGGTCTTGAAAGCGCACACTCCCAAACACTCTGATAGATCAAGGGTAGAGCTTACCCGCTGGCCTGCGACGAATAAACCCCTCGCCTCAACAATGACTCCTTGTGTGTTTTACGTCTCTTGAAACTTGCCCCCTTTGTGATTTCTTCAATCCCTTTCTTAACACGATCACAATAATGCAATAATCACACCATCACAATTCGCTAGTATACTGGCCCAGAAACATTGAATAAAACTGCTCAAATTCTTACTGATTTCGTGGTATGGCTTAAGGAGGTAAACATGGCAAGCATTCAGCTTAACAATGTCTCCAAGACCTTTGGATCCCAGCGTGTTTTGGCGCCAACACAACTCGAAATCCAAAACGGTGAATTCTTTACAGTTGTGGGACCTTCCGGCAGCGGAAAATCGACGCTGTTGCGCCTGATTGCCGGACTGGAAGTACCGAGCGCCGGAGAGATTTTGTTTGATGACGAGCGCGTGGACCACAAGCCCGCTTATTCCCGCAATGTGGGTATGGTCTTTCAAAATTACGCCATCTATCCTCATATGACGATCCATCAAAATATGAGTTTCGGTCTAGAATCCCAAAAACTACCCAAAACCCAAATCCATCAAAAAGTCAAAGAAATAGCCCAAATTCTGGAAATCGATCATCTCCTCACAAAGCGTCCCGGACAGTTGTCTGGCGGCCAAAAACAGAGGGTGGCTCTCGGACGAGCCCTCGTCCGCAATCCCCGGGTTTTCTTGATGGATGAACCCCTATCCAATCTGGACACCCAATTGCGGGAACGGATGCGCAAGGAAATCCGACTGCTTCACGAAACCTTTCACGTCACCACCGTTTATGTAACCCACGACCAAACAGAGGCCATGACCATGGCTGATCGGATTGGTGTCGTAAATGGCGGAGAAATCCAGCAAATCGGCACGCCTGAGGATATCTATCAACACCCCGCCAACATCTTTGTAGCCACATTCTTCGGCTCGCCCGCCATGAACATCATTCCGGGACGCATTGTACCCTTTAAGGAGACGCTGGCCTTTGCAGCCGACCATGACCCCGGCAAGCTCTCCCCTCTGCCCGCCGACCTGGCCGCTTACTGCCGCGACCACGGGCTGCAACGCCCCCTGTCCCTTGGGTTTCGCCCCGAAACGGCCAGTTTGCAACCAAACGGCGCATCGTGGGACATCCCCTTTACGCCCACGTCGATCGAGTCTTTGGGATCTCACTATCAAATCCATGGTCAGTGGGCCACCCATCCGATTAGTGTGACAACCACCGCGCGCACTGGGCCACAACGTCACAAACTGCTCAATCTGAGCGTCCCGTGGACCGACGTGCACTGGTTTAATGAAGACAGTTGCCTTATCGACTTTACTGCCCCTGTTGGGGTCAGGCAGGAGGCATAATCCTATGGCTCAAGCCCGTTCTTTGCCTCAAAGCCCGGCCCATCGATCGCCTGCATTGCCGGTTGAATCGTGGAGAACTCGGATCAAAACCTCGGTTCTCGGGTACGGACTCATTCTCCCCAGTCTGTTGGTCTTTCTGACATTCTTCTACGGACCCGCGATATTTCTCGGTTACATCGCTTTCTTTCACTGGAACATTTTTAGCGCCAACAGCAAATTCGTCGGCTTCGCGAATTTCATCACCCTGTTTCACCAGCCTATATTCTGGCAGTCGTTGCTGAATACGGCTTATTATGTCGTGGTTCTCGTTCCCGTCACCGCGTTGTTGGCTTTGGCCCTCGCGTTGCTGCTGCGAGAAGGCCTGAACCGCGGACGCGGAGCCATCTCACGGGCTTTCATTTTTTTGCCGCACGTCACTCCCGTTGTGGCAACGTCCATTATCTGGGTGTGGATTTTTAACCCACAATTCGGTTTGGCGAACACCGTATTGCATTTTGTGCATCTCCCCTCCCTGAACTGGCTGGAGAGTGTACATTGGGCCTTACCTTCGGTCATGATCTATACGCTGTGGCACTCGGTGGGGCTTTACACGGTGTTATTTTTAGCCGGTTTAGCCTCTATACCCCGTTCGGTCATTGAGGCCGCGACGACCGATGGCGCCAAGGGATGGCGCATGTTCAAACGGATCTTTTGGCCGATGTTGGGACCTATTACCTTCTTTGTCATCGTTCTCGCGTCCATCAATACGATGCAAACCTTCTCGCAAATCTATACCCTCACCGGAGGGCCTCACGGCGGCGCCGGCGGACCGGCCTTCTCCACGACGACCGATTCGCTGTTAATTTACCAAACGGCGTTCTTGTACCTGCATTTCTCGCTGGCATCCGCCATGAGTATTATCCTCTTCTTATTAATTTTGATCCTGACGCTGGTACAAAAATGGGTGGCCGACCGTTATGTGTTTTACCGTTAATAGCATCCGGCCTCTTTGAACCCGGTTCCCGTTTTCACTGCCTATTCACCCGCTGTGGCAAGGAGGAAGTGTATGCCCAAGATCTTTCGTTTACGCACTTGGCTGCTGATCGTTTTGCCCGTGTTGTTTTTCATCCCCATTTATTGGACCTTTGTCATCGCGGTGGGATACCACGGCGCCGCCTATCACCTCCCCCCCGTCTGGGTGCCTTTGTTCCACTGGGAACCTGTCCTGTATGTGTTGACCCACACCCACTGGCTCCGCTATGTGGTCAACACGGTGGCCATCACTGCCGCCACGATCATTTTGGTCCTATTGACCAGTGCCCTGGCCGGTTATGCACTGGCGGAAATTCCTTTCAAGGGGCATTCCTTGTACTTTCTTTTGGTGATCGGCGTGATGATGCTCCCCCAACAGGCGCTTTTGGTTCCCCAATATGTCGTATTGTTTCATCTGCATATGCTCAATACCTACGCCGCCATGGTCGTCCCGTTTGCCGCCAATAGTTCCAGCATTTTTCTGTTCCGTCAGTTCTTCAAGAAAGTTCCTGTCAGCTTCCATGAAATTGCCCGCATTGAAGGGGTGAGCACCCTGCGCTATATCTTCCGGGTAGCGGTTCCCCTGGCTAAACCGGCAGTAGCCACCTCTATTTTGCTAACGTTCATCGCCGCCTGGAATCAATTCCAATGGCCATTAATTATGACCAACAGTCCACAAATTCAACCCATCGAGCTGGCTTTAAGCCATTACATGCAGACTTACCAGGCCAACTGGCGGGAACTGGCTTCGGCGGCTCTACTCGCCCTCAGTCCCATTCTCATTGTCTTCGCCTTCACGCAAAAACACATCGTGCAAGCCGTAGCGGGAGGCGATCTGAATGCCAAAGACTAAACCGCCAAAAATCCTGTAGGTTTATCCGCCCATGACCCGCACCAAGTGTCAAGCGATAGAGATTGGTCTCACAAAAACCATGTAAAGGATCAGTGATACGCATGCATCGACATCCATTTATCCGGCTCAAATCGAATCGCCTCGCACTGTTAGCGGGGGCCAGCATAATCGCGGTAGTGGGCCTGGCAGGTTGCGGAAGCACTCAGGCCCAAGGACTGAAATCGGCAAAAGGGATCACTACCGTCACACTGTGGGAATCCCATTCCCCTGGAGGACCCGCAGGACAATCGATGACGGCGTTGGTAAATAAATTTAACAGCACCCATCACTCGATCCATGTTGCCCTCACCGTGACCAAAGCCAGCCATAAAGCACTGGGCGCGTTGGCTGCCGGTGATGCTCCGGTTCTGGCCGAGATTAGCCACTACGACGGGAACTTTCTGGCCGCCCATGCCTTGGAGTCGTGGAATCCTTACATTGGCCATGAAATTTCCTTGAGCGTTAAACAGTCCATATATCCGGCGGTCTGGCACAATGGCGAAGTCAAGGGACAGCACTACAGGCTCCAGGCATCCGCCAAGGTCAGTCAGCTAACTTACAACAAGGCCATTTTCGCCAAAGTCGGTATTTCGCAAGTACCTACCACATGGACGCAACTGGCTCGGGACGTGGCCCTGATTAAACAGAAGGACCCCGGAGTCATTCCTTTAGCTTGGAAAGATTCTTCAGCTCATATCCTTCCTCCTCTGCTGAGCAACGGCGGGCACATCTATAAACCGGGGTCGAACCAAAAGGCCGCGGATTTCCTTTCTTCGGCGGCCCAAAAAACCTTTAACTATTTCCGCACCCTCTATCAAAACAAAGAAATGATTTTCGCCCACGGAACCCAGATTCGCGCAGACCTGGGCGCGGGCAAACTGGCCATAGCCGATGGCACATCGGCCGGGTACGAAAAGGCGCTTGCCGCTGTTGGCGGAAAATTTCCCGTCGGGGTCTTCCCCTATCCTCAGGGATCCACGGGCCAGTCTTCCAATTTGGTTCAGGGTCTCGGATTCGTTTTGATGCGTGGCCATACACCCGCACAATATCAAGCAGCGGCCACATTCGTGAATTGGTTTTTTTCACCACAACAACAAGCCTACTGGGGGGAACACTCCGGGTTTCCTCCGGTCACGGGGGCAGGGTATCAACAGATACCTTCAAGTTTTCTCAAAAGCCACGATGGTCTGGTGGTGGCCGCGCATATATTGAGCTCCCCGAACACCATTTCCCGTCCGATTCCCGATGCGTATAAAGAAGTGCAGTCGTCTTTGGACACACAGTTTTTCAACGTGGTGACGGGACGGGAAAGTGTTTCCCAGGGTCTCGCCACGTTAGAGAAGCAAGCCAATGGCTACCTCTCTGGCAAATCCGCGCTCTAAAGCTGCCAGACGTGGTATGGAGATGAGAGTCAACACGGCAATACCGGAAGGTTCTAAGGAGAGAATGCCTACCATGTTAGTGGAAGAAGCGATTTTAGGGCGCCGAAGTGTGAAGGTGTTCGATCCCCGCCCCATCGCACCAGAACTCATTGAACGGTGCCTGGATTTGGCTGTGTGGGCACCCAATCATAAACTCACCGAACCTTGGCGTTTCAGTGTCGTCACCCAAGACGCGCGGACGGAGCTGTCCTGGCAGGTTTATCAGGACCTCAAAGAGACAAATCCCCAGATGGCTTGGGTGGAATTGGAAGCCGCCAGTCTGAAACATCGTCGCAAAATTCACAGCGCCCCCGTGATCATTGTTGTCTATTCCCTTCAAGATGATGATCCTGTCCGTTCCCGCGAAAATTATGCGGCCACAGCTGCGGCGATAGAAAATTTATTACTGGCGGCCCATTCAGTGGCGCTAGGAGCCATCTGGCGCTCAGGAACCATTTTCGAGGGAGACCATGTACGAGCATTTTTGCACAGTCCCCCGCAAAGTCAATTTGTTGGAGCTGTCTATCTCGGATACCCCGCCCAGCGTGACACGCGGCGTCGACGCACGGACGCCCGCGCTCAAACCTATTGGGTACCGATAGGCAAAATGACCGAGGCGCCTCCCAATGATCTGGGGGAAGTTTCCCAATAACTCCAGCGGTTCATCCGCCAATGACAGGATCACTCGACAGACCGGAATGCTGTTATGGATATGCTCTACGTCCTATAACAGCCCGGTCTGTGTTTTTTTGTAACTTTAAAATAACGCGAGAGACCAAAATTCATTCCCCCAAAAGGCTCAGGAACCCTTCCGCTAGATCTTGGTACCGGAAAGAGTATGCCTTAACACATTAAGGACAATACAAAACCATAATGTTGCCGGCGATGCGATTGGCCCGGCCGACAGAACGGCAGCCAACT
>JAKADI010000074.1 GCA_021820675.1 Bacillota bacterium
GCCACTGCCTCATCGGTCGCGGCAGAAATGAACAAGTCGCCTGATTCATTTTCAAATAAATCCAAGCTGCTCATGGCGGCGGCGGTTTTTGTTAGTGTCCCGGTCTTTGTTCTGTATCTCTTGGGACAACGCGCTATTGTCGAAGGCATCGCCACGACCGGCACTAAGGGGTAGAGACGTGAACCGCATGATCTTGATGGGTTGTCGATGCTGTAGGGCAAAGAATGATGAGGAAATCCTTCTTCCTCACCCATTCGCCAGCCCAATAAAAGCCACTGCTTGCCGTGAGCTACCGGTCGTGCAGCATACCAATGGTCAACAAGAAGAGGATGACCTACCAGTTCAAACGGCCCGGTAAGCTTTTCGCTGCGAAAGCACAACGTTCCGGTGACTCCATCCCCTAACGGACAGGTGGGACGATACCATTCGGCTTTGACCGATACAAAAAGGTACCAGCCGTTGTTCCACCGGATGACCGTAGGAACTTCCATATCCCTAAGGCACCCGGGACTCAAAACAGGTGGTAACAGAGTCCACTGATAGAGATCACGAGACACGGCAAGGCCAATGGCTCCCTGATATCCTTCGGGCTGAAAACGGTCATGGGAAGAAAGAAAGAGGTAATATAGTGTGGACATTGGATCGTAAACCACGTAGGGGTCGCGCCAGGTAAACGCTTCCGAAGATTCCTCGTTTCCCGTCTTATACCACCGGGGATCAGGCTGAAGCAGCGGAGAGGAAGGGGATTTTGTCCACAATTCAAGGTCGTCGGAAACGGCCAAGCCAATATTCTGTATACGGGTTCTGCGGTCTCGTCCCGTATAAAACATCAGTCACTGGTTTCGGTGTGCTATCACGCTGCCCGTTAACAAACACAAGTCGTCCCATGCGCCCGCGGCACCCGGATAAAGAGCATTCTCATGCCATTGCCAATGGACCAAATCCGAGGAGGTGGCGTGGGCGATGACGGAAAAATCGTGCCCCGTGCTGGCATGGCCGGTCCGTGGTGCCTTCAGGCAATACAGGTGCTGTTGTCGGCCAACATGAATGGTCCAAAACCCCACATCCGGTAATTCGGGTGAATAAGCATGTTGATTCCTCCTGCCCTGAGTAGTCAGTGGTGTATACAGCATTCTCATCACACCGCGACCATATTTTCGTGACCACACTGAAAACCATCTTCCAAAAAAGGCAGAGAACATGATGCCCTGAAACAACCAGGGGAAACCCCTGCTGTCGTCGTCGGCAGTATTGTTGCCGACCCTCCCTTGACACTTCCTCGGGATCCCATTGTCGGCGAAACGCTACGCGTCGAGTCCATTGGGCTGACATTAGGCGGCAAGGCGGTGAATCAGGGCTTGCAGACCGCTCAATTGGACGATCCGGTACTCATTGTCGGGGAAGTGGGTGAGGACATATTGGGGGCATGGGCTCTTGAACAACTGTTGAAAAGGGGTTTTGACATGCGTGGAATATTGCAGGAAGGCATGACGTCATGCGCTGTCCCGGTCATACTGCCAGCATCTCAGTATATTTTGCATGTCCCCGGGGCCAATCAACTGTTAACGCCGGAAGATATCCAACGAACACAGCATCTGTGGACAACAGCTAAAATTTTGTTGATTCAAGGTGAAGTTCCCACGGTTACGTCGATCCAGGCTGCTCAGATTGCCAAAAGCCGCGGCATGCTCATCATCTGCGAGCCCGCACCTGCGACGGCCATGACCCGCGATTTGTTGCAGTTAGCCGACATCCTTACTCCTAACCGCCAGGAACTGAGCATGCTGTCCAATCAACCAGCACACTCCGTTGAAGAACAGGCTTGGATTGTATGGGAAATGTATCCGCAACTGACAGCCTCAATCGTCACTTTGGGAGACGAGGGAGTATTATTGCACACCCAGGATAGGCAAACAGCAAGCATCGCAGCACCGGTTGTTACGGCACTTGATCCCACCGCCGCCGGCGATGCCTTTAATGGAACATTAGCTTATTCGTTGGCAAAAGGATTATCCTTGCGTCACAGCACAGAACTGGGCTGTTGTGCAGATGCTCTGGCTGCAAGCCGGAAAGGCTCGTCAGCCAGTTTGGCGCCATTATCCGACATTGTGAAGATATGGAGCGAGGTCTATCAGACCAATCCTTGAATTGCGCCAATGAACTCTCCCACCGTCTAGCCATTACAGGCTGCCCACGCAAGATATGCGAGGACGTAGGTGGGGGGGCGGGAACACGCCCGGAATTTGTCTAACAGCATAAATAATCAAATAAGTTTTGCAATCAAGGATAGTAAGTGGTAGGTTGTGATTAATTAAACTAATTTAGTAAAGGGGTGAAATGAGTGGCATTCCTTGCCGATGTTGGAGCATTAGTGTTAGCTTTAACCTTCACCAATTTTACGGTATTTGCAAAGGGCACTGTACCATCACAAGCCAATCTACCCAACACTCTGGCAGCAGTTCAGTCTCATGTGCCTGCCTTGCGTCTCCTCCAAAGACCAGTGATAACACAGACCTCCGCCCTTATTTCATTGGTCACACTTCATCCGCGACAAAGGGATGTAATTGATCGTGGGTGATCCGGCGGATAAAACCACAGATGTCGGTTCAATGATTAGCGAAGCTGCTGCCCAAGGAGCATTTGAATGATAGAAGGAATCGTTATCATCCGGCGCACGTGCCATGGTCAAGTTGAGTGCAGATGGAGCCATGATCACTCCAGAACTTCTAGTCGAAGTCTCTCCTTCGATGCACTCGCGCAAGACGTGTTCGATCTACTGGCCGGCATGGTGCCATATGACAAGTTCGACCATGTACCACAATGGGCCCAAAGCCGATACGGTTTGCAAGCTGGCTTTTTCACCCACCGAGTGGAACTTGCGTGACAAGCGATACAAACGCTTGAGGTTGGGGGGCTCATCAATGATTCCTCATCATATCGGACTGACCACAGAGGGATCAAAGACTCCGTACTAGGTCGCAAACGCCCCGAATGTGCCGTTCAGGACGTGACGTATTCCACGATGGGAGTGTTCAATATACCTCAACGCGTACTGTAGTGTTGTTTTGATCCAGTGCTCAGGGACCCATGCCACTTTAATAATACTGGGGCGGAACGGTTTGAGCTTGCTCCATGGGGTGAATGCACAATGAGCATCAACGAACCGGAAGGATAGTAATTGAACCAGGTGTGACATCCTTGTGTCCAGACATATCGCAGTGTGAAGTAAAAGCTCTTGAAGGGAATCCAAAAATGATCAGGAACATAAGGAACGCAAAAGACACGACGAAGAGATCGACGCCCAAAGTTTGATTGAAGTTGACGTTGAGGAGATTTTAGTAGCGGGTCCACCTTATTCTTCATCCCGGGGGTCAGGCGTATGCCATCCTCTCCAATTTGTCATCGATCTAGCACATTGCTTTGCTGGGGTGGTCAAGCACAAACAAGTTCATAGTATCTTCACGCAGAATTGATTTCATTATCAACGCACCGCCCGGTAGCTATTCACCAATTAACGGTGCATCCATTCACAATAGGAGGGAAATTCATGACCGCGCAACGCGTACTCAAGACTACCGTCACTCTTTTGTTTTTCGGTTGGCTGATCGATTACATCGATCGATTGGTAATTTCAATGGCGTTACCCTCTATTGGCAAGACATTTCATCTTAACCCTGTTGAACTAGGCTTAATAATGAGTGCATTCTTTTTGACCTATGCGTTATTTCAGATTCCGGGCGGACTGTTAGGTGATCGTTTTGGTTCCAAAAAGGTCATGACATGGGCCCTTACGGCTTGGTCAGTATTTACTGCGCTGACTGGCATTGCCTCCAGCTATATAGGCTTGCTCATTGTACGCACTCTATTTGGTGTATCAGAAGGCATGTTTCCAGGGTCATCGATGAAAGCCATTGGAGAACGTACGCCAAAATCATCTCGGCTAGCATCCAATGGGTTAATGCTGGCTTCCAATCCTCTGGGTTCTGCGTTGGCCCCCCTTATTGCTGCACCCGCTATAGCTTTGGTTGGATGGCGCGGTGCTTTTTATTGGGTTGCCGGTCTTGGAATTATCATGGCGCTACTGATCTTGTTCCTTCTTCCCAAACCTCTTGACTCCAATTTACGTCTCGAGACCCCTACCTCTAATCCAGAAGGTGGGGTCGGCACCAAGTCTCTGGCAATTTTGAAAGTCGCCACGATGTGGAAGTTTGCATTGATGTTTTTTGGTTTTGACATCGTAGCTTGGGGACTTATTTCGTGGGGACCCTCTTATCTCATGGACGTTCGTCATGTGCATATTGTTTCAACGGGATTTTTAATAAGCATTCCGTGGTTTGCGGCGACAATTTCCACGGTTTTGGGTGGCTTTCTCTTTGACCGATACTTTAGTGCTCATCATCGTTGGCTTATTGTGCCAGCAGAACTTATCGCGGCTATTTTTCTTATTTTGTTGACCACATCAACAACCCTAAGCCAATTTGTGGTGTATTTCACTTTTGGATTATTTTTTATGTTTTTGGCTTTCTTGCCCATATTTGGTCTTCCGCTTCGGTTGCTGTCGCCCAAAATTATGGCGTCTGGAGGCGCCATGGTTAACTTTGGAGGTCAAACCGGAGGATTTCTCGCTCCAGTTATTATGGGGTGGCTCATTAGTACCTTCTCGTACGCAGCAGCCTTTGGTTTTTTGGTCTTTGGCGTTCTGTTGTCAGCGGGAGCTGCCCTATGGATTCCAGAATCTCCCGATGCTTTCGAAAAAGCTATTCGACGCGCCGACAATGGTACGACTTTATCTTCTGACGTCGTCGGATAGTGTCGCATAACACCCCTCGGAAGACGAAAACATTGTAAATCATTACTAATTAGAATTGACTTCCGGCGCGTTCTTGGTTATAGAAGAGAGTCATGAGTTAGAGAACAAAAAAAGTAGGGAACTAAGATTGCATCCCTAATAAAAGGCTCTAAGGAGGCTGAAGTCATGCACAATCTAACCATATTAGCGGGAGGCCTTATTCTAGATGGAACAGGCGGCACCCCCTATATCGGGGATTTATGGATTGAAGATGGACACATAAGAAACGTTGTCTCACCGACCGATCAACATCCCGCCCATGCAGAGGTCATCAATGTAGAGGGAGGTTGCGTTGCTCCAGGTTTTATCGATGTACACTCGCACGCTGATAATGCCGGATTCTTGGACGAAGATGACACATCCAAAATCCTTCAAGGAGTGACCACAGAAGTGACGGGAAATTGCGGAATGACGTTAGCACCTCGAACTCAGGAATTCTCCGCAATGTTAGGGGCATATGCCGAACGATTATTCCCTACCACGTTATGGCACGGATTCTCGTTCCGAGAATTTTGGGAGCAGGCAGGCCGTCAAGGATTTGTGACCAACGTAGTTCCATTGGTGGGGCAAGGGACCTTACGAATCATGGCCATGGGTCTCGATAATCGCAACCCTACGCAGCGCGAAATGACCATCATGAAAGACGCGCTACAGGAAAGTCTGGAGGCCGGAGCATTCGGAATGTCGACAGGCCTTATCTACCCGCCTGGGCTATTTACCCCCACGGAAGAAATCATTGAATTGGCCAGGGTTCTAGGTTCCAACCTTTACGCAACCCACATGCGAGGTGAGTCTCAGGAAGTTGAGCAGAGTGTAGCCGAAGCCATTGCTATTGGTCGGGAGGCCCAAATTCAAGTACAAATTTCGCACCACAAGGCGATGGGGAAAGCCAATTGGGGGAAGACTGAACGAACCCTCGCGGCTATTGATGCTGCCCGGATGCAAGGACAAAACGTTCGTTTGGATGTGTATCCATATGTAGCCTCCTCCACCATGCTGACGGCATGCTTACCGCCATGGGCCCAAGAAGGGGGAGATTTGGCTACCTTATCTCTTCTGCAAGAACCCGAAGCGCAGAAACGCATTCGTTATGATATTGAGCATGGCCTCCCCGGATGGGAAAACCATATTGAAACAGCGGGCGTGGACGGTATCTTAATCGGAACCACTCAGGACCATGCCTACGAAGGTCAAACTCTGGCCGAGGTAGCCCATACTTTAAGACTCGATGCTATCTCTGCACTGCTTCATATTCTAGTTCAAGAACAACTTCGGGTCAGCATGCTAGTTTTCGCTATTCAAGAAGATGACGTCCAACGAGTGATGCGCTATCCATGGACCATGATTGGATCAGATGGGCTCCCGCCTGGCCAAGGTGGACGTCCTCACCCACGGCTATTTGGCACATTTCCTCAGGTACTTGGCCGATACGTTCGAGATCTTCAAGTACTGAGCCTTGAAGAAGCCGTACGGAAGATGACCTCCCTTCCAGCAGAAACATTTGGCCTCCAGAAACGCGGGCGACTTGACGAAGGCTATATCGCTGATGTCGTGGTGTTTAATGCATCATCTGTTCGGGATGCCGGGAAGTATGGAGCCCTGCCTGCCTCCCCAGAAGGCATCAACCTAGTATTTCAAAATGGCACTCTAGTCGTAGAAAACGGACGGTATTGTGGGAAGCGACAGGGGATGCGACTTACTCGGTAAAAGGAATTTGGGCATAACTACCCGGAGTAGGGTAGCGGTTCGTAATTGTCGCCCTCAATCCATATTGGGGCATTTGGAGGTGAACATCTGCGTACGAAGGGAGGTGCGTTTTGCAACGCGCTAGGCCTTTATATTCGCATAACAACTCCCAGAGGCCTCTTTCACGCGACCACCCGCGGCGCCTCGCAACGGGCCCAGCACTGAACAATGTACTACCCGACGGTAGTGGGGCACCATCAATGGGCCCTGTTGCTACACGGCCCAGCATTCGGCCAGAATTCCCACGTGTTCTGAACCTGCACGGGATCCCTGGGCGGTACTGCAGTGAAGTGTACAGGTCAAGAAATAAGTGTTGATTGTGTTGTTACTTTGGTATTTTGCCTTGACTCAGCCTGGTCAGACCTCTCGTCACGCGCGAGGTTTCGATTTGTCCATGAGCGACGGCAATCCCGTGACTAGCTATGTCAAACGGCAAACATAAATGGGCACAATGAAGGGTCGCCCCCAATGGCAAGGCTGAGGATTCTAGGCCTCTAAACACATGGTTTTAGGGGTTGTTCGGTTTCCGAGAATTGTGGGCAACAGGAGATAAGACGTCCGTGGCGAAGACAAAGAATGTCCGCTGTAGCGCCCCATAGAGGCAGGAGATGAAGATCTGTTGTGTATTTTCGCTACTGTTAACCAGTAATCCGAAAATTCGCGAACAGCGGCACAACATTTCCCCGGTGTTTTCCTTCGCACATC
>JAKADI010000075.1 GCA_021820675.1 Bacillota bacterium
GAAAAGCAAAAGGAAGGAAAAAAGCGCATGAAAGCAGTCGGTAATGTGGAAATACCCCAGGAAGCTTTCATGGCGATTTTAAGAGTGGGTGACAAGTGATTGATCCGAAATTATCCGACTGGGGACTTTATATCCATATTCCCTTTTGCCAAGCACGCTGCACCTATTGCGACTTTAACACGGTGACAGGAATGGACGAGGGGGATTACCGGCGTTACGTTGAGGCGTTATTGTTGCAGTGGGAACGCATTACTGAGGTTCCCAATGGACAATTGATATCGATTTTTTTCGGGGGTGGCACTCCATCGTTACTCCAACCGGACCTCCTGGCCCGACTCCTCCAAGCTATCAGAGGTAAACTTCAGATACCATTACAACACGTAGAAATTACAATGGAGGCGAATCCCGGAACGGTTGATGCAAAACGACTTCGCCAATATCGGCAAGCGGGGGTTAACCGCCTGTCTTTAGGAGTGCAAGCATGGCAAAATCATCATCTCGCGCGCCTTAATCGCATTCATAGTGCCGCTGACGCGGAAGAAAGCTTTCAGAAGGCTCGGGAAGCCGGTTTCGACAATATCAATTTGGACCTGATTTACGGATTGCCGAAGCAAACTTTGGCTGAATGGCAGGAATCGATTGAGGCGGTATTGACCCTAAGGGCCGACCATTTGTCACTGTATCAATTGCAAATTGAAGAGGGAACGCCTTTGGCAACGCAACTGAAAAAGGGTCTCTTGACGCTGCCCCCGAGTGATCTCAGCGCCGATATGGCTGATTGGGGACGAGCCAAACTCGTGGAAAGGGGATATGTTCCCTATGAAATTTCCAATTACAGCCTGCCCGGAAAACATTCGCGCCATAATCGGCTGTACTGGACAATGAACCCTTATCTAGCTTTGGGTGCCGGGGCGCATGCTTATTGGTATGGGAAAAGGTGGTGGAACATTCGCGGGATTAGGCGGTATATGGAAGATCTAGAAGCGGGCGGGCATGGCATTGCCGGGATGGAAACCCTGAGCCGTCACGAGGAGATGCAAGAATATATTTGGCTGGGGTTACGGGAGGAAAAAGGCTTTTCCAGGGTCCGATTCTGTGAAAAATTTGGGATAAACCCCGAATCGGTTGTCGGACCGATCTTTCGGAGACTTCATCAGCAAGGATTGATAGAACGGCGAGGCAATCATGTCCGTTTATCCGCGAGAGGGCGGGATATGGCCAATTATGTGTTCAGGGAATTTGTCGGCTTCCTCCAGGAAGCTTGACAGTGACCAGAATCCGGGGCTATTTTACCTAATAGGGTATATTAGCACTCGATTGTTGAGAGTGCTAATACGGACAGGAGGTGACTGAACGTGGACTCACGGAAGCGGACCATTTTACAAGCTTTGACGGAAAATTATATTAGCTCGGCAGAGCCTGTCGGTTCCCGCACATTAGCAAAGAAATACAATCTGGGCGTCAGTCCGGCAACCATTCGTAATGAGATGGCGGACTTGGAAGAGTTGGGATTTTTGGAACAGCCGCACACGTCGTCTGGTCGTGTCCCTTCTGACAAGGGATATCGGTTTTATGTGGATGAATTGATGTCTCGGGCTCCCATTGGCTATCAGTTGCGGGAGCGCATCCGGTCCACGTATCAGTCCCGGGTACGAGAACTGGAATGGTTTATTCATCAGACGGCTAAGTTGGTCAGTGATATTACCGGATATCCGTCGATTGTTTTGGCTCCGTCGTGGGAGCAAGGAATTTTTTCGGCATTACAATTTGTCGGGATGGATGACGACCGCGCATTATTAATCATGCGGACTGCTGATGGACTTACGCAAAACAAAACCGTATCGATACCCAAAGAACTCAGCTTGGTCCAATTAAATGCTTTGGCCCAAGATTTTTCACGGCAATTTGCGGGCGTGGCTATAGGGGATTTACAAAATTACGTGTTGGATCCGTTGTCCACCAGTCTTTTGGAGCATGTGGAATTGTGGCAAACCGTGCTGGGGTGGTTTTTGTCCGAAGGCTCGGATGAAGAGCGAATGACTGTCGCGGGACCTTTAAGCATCCTAAATTATCCTGAATTCAATGATATTAACAAAGTGCGTAGAGTCCTCGGATTTTTGGAGCAAGATAAAGCAGTAGAACAGATTGTGCATTTACACCCAGCGGATGGGGTGATGGCGCTGATCGGCTCTGAGATGTCTATTGAAGACATTCAGGATTGCAGTGTGGTGACGGCCTCTTACCGTATCGGGCAAACCGTTGTGGGCCGGGTAATGGTTGTCGGCCCCCGGCGAATGCAATATGCTTATGTAATGACTGTCTTAGAGGTGGTCTCGGACGAATTGTCTCAGGCTTTGAAATGGGCATAAGGAGCATGAGAGAATCACCCTCAGTTTAGGGGGTGCGGGACGTGATAATAACACAAAGCGTATCTCTGAACATAGTCACGGGATCTTATTGAAACGAGGAGGATTTGAATGGCCGACGAACGTGAACGAGAGACCCAAACCCAAGCGGAACAATATGATAAGGAAAAGAACGAGGAAAAAAGACACTCCTGGCCTCAAGACGCTGGCAATCACGATGAGCCAATGGAAGGTCATGCCAATGCGGATGAGTCCGAAGCCACGGTACAGTCGCCTGTTGAGGAGATGGAAACCAACTGGGAACAGGTTGCACAAGATCGGTACGACCAGTTGGTACGATTGCAAGCTGACTTTGATAATTACCGCAGACGCGTCGACAGGGAGCGTGAAGAACTCCGCGGGTATGTGACAGGAGCCGTTCTGGGAGATTTTCTTCCTGTTTATGATAATTTAGAACGCGCTTTAAAATACATGCCGGATACTAATGACGCGAAGCCCTGGCGCATGGGGGTCGAAATGACCTTGAAGGGATTTAATGAGATCTTGTCCAAATTAGGGGTTACGCCAATTCCCGCCGTCGGGTCCGCGTTCGATCCCAAGGTGCATGAAGCGGTACAACGCGTGGATAGTGACGAGCCGGAAGGAACAATTCTGGAGGAATTGCTAAAAGGATTTCAATTAAAAGACCGAGTGCTCCGGGCGAGCATGGTGAAAGTCTCAGCAGGACAAGGCACGCCGGATAACAGAGATTCTGAATCGGATTCGGCCTCTTAACCGAATGCGACTGGCATTGGAAGCGACGAGAAGAGGAGGGAATTAAGCTAATGGCCAAGCGCGATTATTACGAAATCTTAGGTGTCAGCCGCAGTGCGAGTCCAGACGAAATTAAGCGTGCCTTTAGGCGTCTTGCCGCAAAATACCACCCTGATGCCAATCCGGGGAATAAGAATGCGGAAGAGAACTTTAAACAAATCAATGAAGCCTACCAAGTACTGCAGGATCCCCAGAAACGGGCACAGTATGATCAATTCGGAGCTGACGGCCCACAGATGGGGGGTAATCCATTCGGGCAAGACTTCGCCGGGTTTGGTGGTGGCTTTGGAGACATTTTTGACATCTTCTTTGGCGCTGGCGGGGGGGCACAAGGACGTCGCGGCGGTCCATCTAAAGGTCCGGATTTGCGTTATGATTTAACTCTGACCTTGGAGGATGTGTTGAGCGGGAGCAAACACGATATCCGGGTCGTCCGCGAAGAAGTTTGTCCTCGGTGCCATGGGAACCAAGCCGAGCCAGGGACTCGCTTGGAGATGTGTCCGACATGTCGGGGAAATGGTCAGGTCGAGCGTATCCGCGAGAGTTTTCTGGGGCGGATCAGACAGGTGGAAACGTGTCCGAAATGCCATGGAAGTGGGCGCATTATCGCCGTTCCTTGTAAAGAATGCCATGGCCGTGGTCAGATCCGAGCCGAAAAGAGCCTCAGCGTGAGCGTCCCTGCCGGTGTGGAAGAAGGGACCCGACTTAGGGTGGCGGGAGAAGGTGGCGCGGGACAGCATGGCGGGCCAGCCGGTGATCTCATCGTTTTTGTCCATGTCAAAGAACATGAGCGATTCTCCCGGGATGGAGACGATATCTGGGTCGAAGAACCGATTACTTTTGCCCAGGCAGCGTTAGGAGTCGATGTGAAGGTCAAGACCCTGAACGGCGAAGAAGTTTTGCATATCCCTGGCGGGACGCAGAGCGGAACCGTATTTAAACTATCCAGGCAAGGATTGCCCAGATTAGGTAACACCAACATTCGCGGATCTTTAAATGTCAAGGTGAAAGTGACAGTGCCTACGTCCTTAACCCACAAAGAGCGGGAATTATTGCATATGTGGGCCGAAATGCGGAAAGAAGATGTGGCGCATGAGGATAAGAATATCTTCAAGAAGGTAAAAGATGCCTTGGGTCGGTAATGATTCATCGCCCGACTACATGGCTATCACGTGTTTTCTGCCAGCAGAAGAGGCTGAGGTTGCGGCACAAATATTTTTAGATTTTGGCCTTAATGGCATTGAGTGGGAGAATGGTGAAGTGGCGGACTCGCCTTTTACCGACATTCCCTTAGCACCACAACAACCTTTTGTTCGAGGCTATTTCCCATGCGAACTGGGGCTTGAGGCAATTAAAGCACAATTAGACGGCTTGGCTCAGCAACACGGGTGGAAGATAACCGTAGAGCATGTTCGCACCGAAGATTGGGCAAACAATTGGAAGCAATATTATCAGCCGATCTATTTGAGCCGTGGATATGTTGTGGTTCCGGCCTGGCAGAGTGTGACGCAGGTGGATAGGGATCACCAAATTATTTTGGATCCGGCAATGGCCTTTGGTACGGGCAGTCATCCCACGACAGGGATGTGCATGGAAGAGATTATTAATATCGATCCGTCTGGATTGCGCGTTTTGGATTTATGTTCCGGTTCCGGTATCTTAGCCATTTTAGCGGGGCGGATGAAGGCGCAAGAAATTTGGGCGGTAGAGCCTGATCCGGTTGCGTACCGGGCGCTCGAGGCAAATATTTCCCTGAATGGCCTCAAAGTCCATACCGTATTGGGTACACTGCAAGATGTGCCTAGGAACAAGATCTTCGACTTGGTCTTATTGAATTTGATTGCCGATATCATTATCCCCGAATGGCCAAATTTGCTGTCCCGCCTTCACGCTGGGAGTCGGGCTATTTTGTCAGGCATCGTATGGGACCGTCGAGACGAGGTTATCCATGTGGTCGAAGACCTTGGCGGTCATATTGTCGAAATGATAGAGCAAGACCGATGGGCCATGATGGTGGCAGTGCCGTGATTCGCATTGTGGTGTCTAGCCAGCAAATTCAAGAAAAACGTATTCAGTTAACGCCCGATCAAATGCACTACCTTTTTCGCGTGATGCGGCTTTACCCCGGGGACCACATTGAGGCTCTTTTAAGCGGGCAATCGATATACCGGTGTGGCGTAACACAGGATCCCCACGTTGTGGATTGCCTTGATGTGCGTGAGGCTCTAGAGCCCAACTTGCTCTATTTGGCTCAAGCTCTCATCAAAAAAGATTTATTTAGCCAAGTTGTCGAGAAAGGAACCGAAGCCGGACTCGCGGGGTTTTACCCCTTAATAACGGAACGGACGATTGTGCGCGATGTTTCGGCGAGCAAATGGAATCGATGGCGTACGATTGCTCAGGAGGCAACCGAACAAGCCCATAGGAGCGTGGTCCCGGAACTTTTCTCCGCGGTGAGTATCTCCGATGTGATTCAGATGTCTGCCAGTCCGAAATTGTTGCTGGATCCGGGGGGGCGCAACATTTGGGACTGGCTGGCGTCGCATCAGATTTCCTGTTTTGCCCATGGTTTGTTGGTGGTGGGGCCGGAAGGCGGGTTGACCGCTCGGGAGCAGGGGCATTTGATAAAGGCCGGATTTGAGGCCGTTTCATTGGGACCTTATGTATACCGGGCAGAAAACGCGGGAGTGTTTGCCGCTGCTGTTTTTGCGGCTTGGCTATCCTCTGAACGACGGGGGCAATCCGTTTTGTGATATGGTGACGATTTCTAGGGTTTTTACCGCTTGTTTCGGCCATGCTATGGGCAGGAGGTCGAAACGATGGGCAAGGTTGTAGAGTTAAAGTTTTGCGATATCTGCCATAAGCCGGTGGTCAAACGAGAGGCGGCCTCTATGTCCACAGGCTTTCTTGAGAGTACGTTATGCAAGGAATGTTTATCGAAATACGGACATCTTTACCGACCGTGGTAATCTTTTTAGCCAACGGCATAGTCACCGGAATTTGACACACTTTTCCCCCGAAACATATAATATAGGGAAGCGTACCCCGACCCGTTCGGGTGGAGGGGAGGGAGAACTATGTCAGAGGTCAAAGTCGGTAAAAACGAAAGCTTAGATAGCGCGCTTAGACGTTTTAAGAGGCAAATCCAAAAGGCGGGAGTCCTTGCGGAAGCGCGAAGACATGAACATTATGAAAAGCCGAGTGTGCGCCGGAAGAAAAAATCTGAAGCTGCACGGAAGAAGCGCACGAAATAATAAATTTGGTTTCTAAGGGGGTTCTCCCTTGTCTCTCCGGGAACAACTGAATGAGGACTTGAAATCGGCAATGCGGGCAAAGGACCAAGCCCGTTTGTTGGTGATTCGGTCCATTAAGGCGGGTATCTTAGCCCAAGAAACGCATGGTGAACGCAAGACTCTTGATGATGAGGGAATTTTGCAGGTTATCGTGAAAGAAATTAAAGAGCGCAAAGATGCTAATGTGGAATTCGACAGGGCAGGCAGAATGGATTTAGTCGACAAGAACCTTAAGGAAATTGAGGTGCTATCGTCTTATTTGCCGGAACCGCTAACGGAAGACCAACTTGCGGCACTCATTGATACGGCCATCGAGACGGCGGAGGCATTATCGCCGAAGGACATGGGAAAAGTGATGGCGCTGGTGAATCCCCAAATTCGCGGGCGAGCTGATGGACGCCATGTCGCGGAGCTGGTCAAAGCCCGGTTAGCTCAGTAATCGTCTTATGGATGCGTGGCCTTTTTCTAAGCCTAAGATAAGGTGGTTGAAAAAGGTCACGGTATTTTTTTTCCTGATGACAATCGCTGGGTGCGGCACATTGTCTCGCCGCCCTCCTCATCTCGCGGTAGTTTTTGCCAGGAATATGGCGATGGGACACGAAGACCTTATGTTGGGCCGGTACAGCGACCGCGGGCAGCAACAAGGGTCCCTGGTCAATTTGGGACCTCTAGGGTTAGTGGCGCAGACGCAAATCCTGGCGAGTCATAACAACACCTTATGGGCAACCACGGGATTTGATGTGAAACAGATTATTCTGGGACAGCCTGTGCGTTCCATTTGGAAGGCCCCCCACGGGTCCACCATCTTATCCGTCGATTATCTTC
>JAKADI010000076.1 GCA_021820675.1 Bacillota bacterium
GTAGAGCCGTTGTCATCACCAACAACCGGGGATACCTTAGGGCTAATCCATACAAAAAAGCGAGAAGCTCTCGACACTTTTTGCCTTATCAAGATATGCTCTGCCGGTATGACACCATAACGCTAAAATCCTTGGATATCTTCTCCCTGAATGAATTTCCCGTAGGCCTCATTCAAGTCGGATCCACTCTCATTGGTATTCAGGCTCGCCAATAAACGTGTGCCGGTCGGGAGTGGCAGCTGGGTGAATATTGTGGAGATACAGCACAGGGATTTGTTGGCATGGAACCTGTCCCAAGGCCGACGTATTATGCCCTCTCGGATCTTATTGCCTCTATCCCTCTACGGAGGGATTCGCTAGCATGGTCGATGTCCGCCATGGACGTGTAACGGCCAAGACTAAACCGGACTGTACTTTCCGCCTCTTCTACGGTCCGCCCCATCCACCGAAGTACCTCACTAGGCCTGTTAGCCAGCGCATTACACGCAGATCCCACACTAAATGCGACATCTCTAACACGTAAGAGTAACTCTTGCCCGTTGACACCATCTATGGTGACATTCAGATGATTTGCGACCCGTGGAGCGTGTTGTCCATTCCAGTGAATTCCTTCAAGTGCACTAAGCGCCTGCCAAAGATCATCCCGCAGTGCCGTAATTCGCTGATTGTCCTCTGTTGTGAGATTTGAAGAAAGTTCTACCGCAGTGGCCAACCCGACAATACCCGGAACATTTTCCGTGCCGGGTCTTACATTATGTTCTTGGCCTCCACCCCAGAACATCGGACCAATCTGCACCGCGGGGCTGACGTACAATCCGCCGATACCTTTCGGTCCATATATCTTGTGCCCACTGAATGATGCCAAATCCACCCCGAGTGCCTCTAAATGAATAGGAAGCTTTCCCATACCTTGGGTAATGTCCGACATGCACCATGCTCCCACCTCATGAGCAGCCGAGGCCACACGCGCCACGTTCTGTATCACGCCAGTCTCACTGTTCACTAACTGAACAATAACTGCGGCCACTGAGTCATTGAGCTTGTTCTCCACGACCTCGTGGTCGAGTACTCCATTTGACGCCACCGGTATTAATTCCACTAATAAGCCTGCACGTTGGGCGAATGCTTTCAGAGGACCGATTACCGATTTATGTTCGGTCGCAAGACAGAAAATTCTCCGCCGGCGTGTTTCAACCCCGCGACTTATAATGGCGGATATTGCCAAATTATTCGCCTCTGTGGCCCCACTTGTCAAGATAAAGCGGCCACTGCCGGCCATCAGTTCTAATAACCGCGCCCGGCATTGTTCAACCACATCCCGAGCCTGCCGGCCCCACGCGTGAGTGCTCGACGGATTACCATATGTTACTGTCAAATACGGCACCATCGCCTCCACTACTCGCGAATCACAAGCCGTCGTTGCAGCGTTGTCAAGATAGACACCAGGAATCACATGTTTTGGTGGCATTTGGAATCCCTTCCCTCTGTTATTCATTTTATGATAAACTGGAGGCATTGATCCAGTCGGAGGAAATATTTTATGACCACAAAGGTAGCATTATCTCGGTCTCCCTTTTCTTTTTCAGGACATGAGACGTTCCCCTTTCGCCTTGCATGGCTTGGGAAAGGCGTTCGTGCGGTGGACAAAAATGAGGATATCTTCGCGGCTGATGATGCGATTTTAACCCTCGGCGTAGGCAAAAATATGGTTCGTTCGATCCGGCATTGGTGTTTAGCGTTTAAGCTCATCGATGAAACAAAGCGTGGTCATTATACCCCCACCACATGGGGTAAAAAGCTTTTTATTGATAACGACGGTGTGGATCCGTACCTGGAAAAGCCGGGCACTCTATGGTGGCTCCATTGGACCCTAGCGAACAATCAAGACCGCGCCACCACATGGTACTATACGTTTAACCGCCTTTCCCGCAACGAATTCAACAAGGTGTCACTACGCGAACTGATTCTACAATTCCTGGACCGCGCCGAAGCGCGCGTCCCATCGAAAGCATCGTTGGACCGCGATATTGATTGCATGATTCGGACCTATTGGACCCCCCGCCGGCAATGGAGCGAGGAATCTCTTGAGTGCCCCCTAGTGGAACTGAATCTTATCCAAGGCACTGCAGATCGCTATCGACTCATTCGCGGCACACAAACCTCCTTGCCGAACGCCATCTTTGGGGCAGCCCTCATAGAGGCCTATCAGCGGAGTCCATGGAAGAATTCGGCCACCATCCCTGTGGAGTACATTCTCTATAACGAAGGGGCTCCCGGCCGAGTGTTCTTACTGGATGAAACCACTCTCATAGACCGTCTCAGCCGGCTCGAATTTATCACTCAAGGCGCGATGAGTTACGACGCCACAGCCGGCCTTCGCCAGGTTCTGGTACACCATCGCAATATTCGCGCAGAAGACTTGCTGGAAGCTTATTATAGGAGGTCTTAAATGCTATATCGCGAACTATTTGAGACGAAATCAGTGTTTTTTCGCTCGGTCCGTGTTGACCGTGACGCCGATCAAGTGCATGGTTATCTCGTGACGCCCTTGTTTGGATCCGTCTTGGAACGCTTATTGAGAGGCCTAGCCGGAACAGGAAGTCGCGCCCTCACCATTACGGGACCGTACGGTACAGGGAAGTCCGCGACAATTCTTCATGCCGCCCGGCTGTTGTCCTCTCCGGATCCGGCGCTTATTCAACAATTAGCACCCTTACGTCCGGACTTAGCCCATGAACTCCGTCAGACGTCTCCCGTCGATGTCGTCCTCATCAGTTGTCAACCTGGTCGCTTAGGCCCGCAAATCCTTGAGCACTTGAAACAATGGGCCGCCCCGCGAAAAGGCCGCGGGCTTACCCGCACTCTCAATCACACCGACCCCGCTAATATGCCATCCGTAATCACAGCAATCCAGAGTGCCGTTGGAAAGAGTGCACATGGCCTGATGCTCGTACTCGACGAGTTCGGAAAACCATTAGAATTCGCCGCATCTCACCCTGACGGCAACGATATATTTTTGCTGCAACTGTTGGCCGAAGAGGCAACGCGATCCCCCCAACATCATCCGATGATGATCGTGGCCATACTGCACCAGTCTTTTGAACAGTACGCGCACCGTCATGTAAAGACCCAACGAGAAGAGTTTGCCAAAATCCAGGGGCGCCTTGAGGACATGGCTTTTCAACTCAACATGTCCGATGTTATGCGCATCATCGGTATGGCGGTATCCGCCACCCGGCACGAGTCCTTAGAGTTCAACCCAATTCTCCACCACGTGGACACGTTAGCCGACTCTATTGCAAAGCTAGGCATGACACCAGTCGGCTTATCTCAGAAAGCCTTTAGGACGCTATGTCAAGAGGCGGCTCCCTTGCATCCGGCTGTCACCCTATTACTTGCCCCATTGTTTCGCCAGTTCGCACAAAATGAGCGCTCCGTCTTTGGCTTTCTTGGAAGTTCAGAACCCCATGGATTCCAGAATTTTCTCGACTCTGTCCGCATTAACGCCACTACACCCCAGTTATATACCTTAAGTGATTTGTTCGACTATCTTGCGCTATCTGTAGGAGCATCAATGTATCATGGCCCGTATAGCCGGCGCTGGGCCGACTTAGACACAGCACTCCAGAGAGTCAGGGAAAATCAAGATGCCGTGCGGCTCGTCAAAACCTTGGGCTTAATCGATTTAGTGCAGGGTCATTCCCTCGTGGCATCCCGCGAGGCTCTGTCGGTTCTCGCTGGCGGCGCCATCGACGAGGCTCTCCCTATTTTGGATGATCGGTCCATCGTCGTCTACCGGCGATTCACCAACAGCTATCGACTGTGGAGCGGCAGTGACATTGACATCGAAGACCGTCTAGCGAAGGCCCGTAGTGAAGCCATACCTTCCTCACTATCCGAACTCCTTATTCAATTAACGCCTCCCAAACCCTTAGTAGCTCGAAAATATTCAATGGAAACGGGAACGCTTCGATGGTTTGAAGTAACATTTTGTGAGCCAGAGCACCTGACTAATTTAACCCATGATCTCCCTCCCGCGAAAGCCGACGGTCGCATCTATTTCGTCTTAGGACAATCGGATGACAGAAAACCTGAATCGGCCATCAATCAACATCCATGGCAAATCGTGTGCTGGCTCCCCATCGCGGAATCCCTGAGCGAGGCAACGTGGGAACTGCATTATCTCGACTGGGTGAAAGCACACACGCCCGAAATCGCAGACGACGAAACCGTGGCTCGTGAAATTAGTGAACGCCAAATAGAATTAGAGCGAATCATCATCGGAGCGCTCGATAAACCGTTATATGACACGACGAATGTCCTCGACGTGTGGAGTGACGGTATCTGGACGCCCGTCTACAGTGAAGACTTTAATCGCTTTCTCTCGGACCGCTGCCAAACGTTATTTCCTAAGACTCCCCACATTCGTAGCGAATTCGTCAATCGGCACGAATTATCCTCCGCCGCGGCAGCTGCACGGAATGACGTGTTGCAACGCATGATCGAACGCCCACATGACAAGGATCTAGGTCTCACAGGCTTTCCACCGCAATTACCCATCTATTTGGCCACACTACGTCAAGGACTATTGCATCAATGTGTCCAGGGCCAATGGCAAATGACGGCCCCTCACGAAGGCCCGTGGCATGAAACGTGGGTTGAACTGACCCATCTCGTGGAAACTCAGTATCATCCCATCAATGAGATCTGGACCCATCTGTCTGCGCCACCATTTGGCGTGAGGCCGGGTCTATTGCCCATTCTTACGCTGGCCTTTATCTTAACGAATCAAAATCGCTTGAGCCTGCAAGAGGACGGAGTCTTCGTGCCCGACGTGAGCATGCCCTTCGTCGAGCGCATGATGAAGTCCCCCCATCGGTTCCAAATGCGCCTCATGTCATTAACAGATCGACGTCAACAGTTAGTAAAGGTCATGGCGCAACAACGTTTGCTGCCAGGCAACTATGATGACCGAAATCTATTAGGAATTGTTCGACCCTTGTTGGTATTTGTGCAAAGGCTACCTCAGTGGTCACGTACCACCACCAAGATTACGGAACCCGCTCAAAAAGTCCGTCAAGTCCTACTAACCGCCAAAGAGCCCGCCGATCTGTTATTTCGCGATCTTCCCCGAGCACTCGACTTTCCCGCTGTCGACGACATGGTAGGGGATGATGTGCTGCTGTTCACGGAACAATTACGGATTCGACTGCAAGAGCTAGCCGACACCTACCCGGCGCTACTGAATCTCATTGAGGAACGACTGACGGAAGCCTTTACCATGAGCCACGACATGCCCCTAGCGACTTTGCGACAAACCTTACGCAATCGCGCTTTACGCCTCACAGAACTCATGACACACCCTGAAATCAAAACGGTAGCGTTTCGTATCGTGCAAGACACACCCGATCAGCCCTGGCTAGAGGGCGTCGCCAGCGCAATCAGTGGGCGCACCCCCAAATCATGGTCAGACCGTAACGTCCAAGAATTTACCACTCAAGTCTACGTGGTGGCACGACAATTTGAACATTACGACACCGTCGCGGCGGCGATCCCCACGGCGCCCTATGCGGATGGCGTCGTTCGCATTGGTATCACCACACCTCAAGGAGACTGGGAAACGGTGATCAGCCCCACAGTTAGCCAGGAAAAATGGGCAAAAAATAGTGTAAAGAAGATTCTTCAAGATATAATGAGTCAGGGAGAAGCGGCGCGCCCACGTCTTTTGCTTTTAGCTGCTGAGTTGGTCAACATCGCACTCCGTAGCGATGCCAATTCCGAGGAGGTCCTCACACATGAATGAATTGGGTGTTCGGCACATTTTAAACCTATCAGGGGGCAAAGATAGCACTGCACTCGCCGTGGTCATGCGAGACAAGATTCCTGAGATGGAATATGTCTTTTGTGATACTCTTAAGGAATTACCCGAGACATACGAATACATGGATAAGGTCGAAGCCTATCTGGGCAAACCCATTGTACGTCTGAATGCGGACCGCGGTTTTGACCACTGGTTGGACATTTATGGAGGATTACTCCCGTCATCCCAAGCGCGATGGTGCACTCGAAAACTGAAATTGGAACCTTTTGAGGCGTATGTAGGAAAAGATCCTGTGGTGAGTTACATCGGGATTCGCGCTGACGAGGACCGGAGTGGTTACATCTCCACTAAACCGAATATTACCGCGGTATTTCCTTTTAAAGAAATGGGAATCACCAAAGCGGATGTATTTCGGATACTTGAAGAATCGGGGTTGAACGTTCCGCGGTACTACGAGTGGCGGTCTCGCTCGGGCTGTTATTTTTGTTTCTTTCAACGGCGTGGCGAATGGGTAGGTCTCAAAGACCGTCACCCAGACCTTTTTGAGAAAGCGAAAGCCTATGAAAAAATGGACCCAGAGACCGGGGAACGCTTCACATGGTCGCAGAGAGAAAGCCTGGTCGAACTCGAACAACCAGACCGACTGGAAGAAGTTCGTGCCAAAGCCGGAACACTAGACAAAGAGGCTACTTCACGAAAATTAATCACCCTCGGATCTTTGATTGACCCAGATGAAGAAGATGAACTCGGTTGCCTCATGTGTCATACTTAATCACCAAATGTCCTGATTCATTAAGGGCGCCCTTAATAATCAACGCTAAAATGAGTCGCGTAAACGAGTTAATTCATCCTTAACCTTTGCCTGAAGAATTGTGTACCGCTCACCCAGGATTCTTTGATGTTGCTCAAACTCGCTCTCTCCTTCTTGACGGGCAAACACTTCGGTAATCGCGTGAGGAAGACAATGATCTCGCACGACCAAGTCTGACAAGTATGTCAGATAGTTCGAAGGCGTACGTTCACTAATCTGCCGATTAGCGGTTCTCGAGATGTACGTCCGATTCAACGGACTATTCAAAATATGGTCATGGTCCCTTCTCAGTCGCATACTAGACTCGCCAAGTTTAGTGGCATCCGCAAGCGGGAAAATGTGATGGTCCTCAAGCTTATCAATAGGGCCAGCCGAACCATTGATCTCCCATGCGCGTAACCGGACAGTGTCAGTGTCCGACGCGAAGTCTATAGGCTGCCCGCTAAGCACATATTGCAAGATCGCACTTCGGATAGCTTGAGGTATATCGTGTGTAGTATCTTCTCGCACGAGAACACTGCGATCCGAGTAACCACTCTCCTTCAAGATCAAATCGTACCATGGTTTGAACGGATCCTGTGTCGAATGGTGAATCCATTCGTACAACGTTTGAGTATCTTGCAGACAGCGTTCGTTTTGTAACTCCCTATA
>JAKADI010000077.1 GCA_021820675.1 Bacillota bacterium
CTTTCAATCTTTTCACCTTATTGCCAACATGACGACATTGGAGAATGTGGAGTTGCCGCTAATGCTCGCCGGAGTGCCTAAAGAAGTACGCCGGCAGCGAGCGATAGAATTGTTAAGGCGTGTCGGTCTTGAAGATCGATCACATCATAACCCGGGAGAACTTTCAGGAGGCCAAGCCCAAAGAGTAGCCATTGCACGGGCACTGGCGGCCAATCCGCCCTTGATTTTGGCGGACGAGCCGACGGGAAACTTAGATAGCGCCAGCGGCCAAGAGATCATGAGCTTGTTGACTTCCCTGGCTCATGAAGACGGCCATTGCGTGGTCATCGTTACCCACAATGAAGACTTCATTCCCTACGCCGATCGGGTTTTACGAATCAAAGACGGTATGGTGCATGATGAAATACGACAATCTCCGTCTCCTGTGCCAAACAGTATTCATGCTACGCTAGGCCATGTGCGCTGGCTTACCCTTTATGCCTTAGCATGGCATTCCCTAGTCAAGCGTCTGTCACGCGGCTTGCTGACGGGTTTAGGCATCGCCATTGGAGTCGCTGCCATGGTATTGCTTGTAGGCTTAGGTACCGGCTTAAAATCCAATGTCGTCCAAGGTGTGGTGTCATTAGGTCCTCTGAACGCGATTAACGTATCACCACAAAGCGCTCGGTCCAACTCTGGACCCTTTGGGCCGCAGGTGGTATCCGGGCCTGCTCGCCCCATTACTGCAAAAACTTTAACCCGACTTGCGCATTTACCCGGTGCCCGAGGAGCCTATGTCAACGCAACTTTTGTCACTGGCGCCACGTATCGCGGCCGGTCGACCACGGCCGCGCTTAACTTCCTGCCTCCTTTAAGATTTTGGAATATTCCTGGCGTTTTACCACGTCTCGTCGCGGGACACATCTCGGCCAAACCCTTGCACGTTTTGATTCCGTTGAGTGTTGCAAAAGCGCTCGTAGGCGGATCTCATCCTCATGTCAAGCAGTTGTTAGGACACACCGTTACACTCAACGTGGAAACCATGAGTGGCGGATTGTTTGCTGGCGAAGGTTTAACCGGTCCGATACATCCTCTGCCCAAACAATCCGTCATTATCACCGGCTTGATAAACTCTGGGTTGGGGTATATCCCCTATACAACCGCACTAAACTGGATGAGTAAATTTTCGTCAGACCCCCACCATATTCATTATCCTGGCGCCACCGTGCTGGCTGACAATCTGTCGCAAGTCACTCCACTGTCCCACCGCATCGATGCCATGGGTTATAGTACAACCACCCTACAACAGGCATTGCACTCGATTAATAAAAGTTTTGGGCTGATTGAAACCGGGCTGGGCGCCGTTGGAGGCATTGCTCTAGTCGTGGCTGGGTTAATGATAGGCGTGGTCATGAGTATGGCCGTCCTGGAACGGCGGCGAGAAATTGGCATTTTGCGAGCTATCGGGGCCCGACGGCGCGATATTTCGCGACTGTTTTTGCTGGAGGCGCTATCTATCGGATTAATAGGAGGCAGCGTTGGCATCGGCATCGGGGCCGGAGTCGGCGCGATCATTAATATCCTGGTACAGCACAGTAATCAGGTTAAGCACGGCATTTTTAGCCTGCCGTTATGGTTAATCGGTATGGGCCTTGTTTTCGGTGGCGGGGTTTCGATTATTGCGGGTGCCATTCCCGCGTCCCACGCCGCTTCGTTGAATCCGGTCGACGCGCTACGTCAAGAATAAAGCCCTACTCCAGCGACTCAGAAAGAATGTACCTGACAGACGCCTGCGAACCGGACTGCCCTACGGATAAAAATTTCGGCAACCACAGGCTTGTCGTGCCTATATCCTGTTCAAGGTCGCAATTTTAGCTGACGATCCTCAGGATGCGGTGGTATTTAACAGGTCTAGCGAGAATCGATCACCATGGTGGATATGCGAGGGCACTGATAAACGACAGGGTTACAAATTGGCAGTCTCATTGAAATCCCTTGCTGGTCCTTACCTTGTTGCAATGAATTTACTAGTGACGTCCTCCTCGTCCCTTGAAGAGGACGGGATTGCTGCGCCCATCTTTGAATTCATGACTCATAGCCGCCTATGCGCCAAACTTTCCGAATTCCGGCACTCAATGTTCATTTTGGTTTGGGTTTGGGTTTGACTAGTGTTATTTGGACTGGCCTGTTTCCAACGGGCCAGTCCATCATGACCAGTGACTCCCTGATGAAATGGCCCGTATTTCGAAGAAATTCCATTCGAGGGAAAAGAAGGAATTTGTCGATCCATATCAAATTATTAAAGAGGGATCGATGAAATTTAGGCGATATATCCCTAGTAACTGACAGTCCACCCCAAAACCGTCTAGAGTACTGACGCCTAATCCATCTGGACCAAGGCGTTACTAGCTGTTTGTGTCTTTTTGACCAGGAGGTTTTTCATGCATCATTTTGTCAAACGCCCTAAATCGGCAAAACCATTGACAATGTTAAGTCTTTCTCTCTTTTTTGCAACATCTTTAACGTTTGTGAGCACCCAGGGGGCGGACGCCTTCTCGACGAACCAGGTCCAATATGTCCGAATTTCAGGAACCTCCCCCGTCTTTGCCCTATCAAGCCACACGCTCTACCACGTACCTAATCCCGCAACATTTGCCGCCCTCGGCGCGGCATGGTCAAACGTCCACATCGTATCCTCAGCGCAAGGTGATACGTTAGGACTACCCATGGTAGTTCCATATCCGTCGGGAACCCTGCTCAAAGTATCAGGCCAACCAACCGTATATCTTGTGATGACGGGTATTTTACGCCCGGTGGCCACGGCCAACGTCTTTCTTCAAATGGGACTGCATTGGAGTGCAGTCAAAACCATTGGACAACTTTCGAACAACTGGCCCGTAGGGGCCCCGATTACGACTCCAATCGCTTATTGGCCTTCGGGCACCGTATTACGGCAATCGGGGCAGCCACAAGTTTATGAGGTGGAACAAGGCACATTATCACATATTGGCTCTCCCACGCTATTGCATGCCTTATCCTATCATTGGTCTAATGTCAAAATAGTCCCCAAACTGTCCTACCCGGTTGGCTCGCCGATGAGACAACCGATTCGTCAATATCCCTCTGGGTCCATCATCCAAATTCTCGGACATGCAGCCGTCTACGTGGATCAGAACGGCACCTTACGGCATATACCCACGGCTTCACTCTTCCATGCTTTAGGGTACCATTTCAGTCATATGGTGCGGATTGCTAATCCCCAGGGAAACAGAATCGGAACAGCGATTGGGTCAACGACAATACCCGCGGACCCTCCTGCATCCCCTTCTCCAACGCCAGCACCATCTGCACCGTCGTTGAGCACTTTCGTATCAATGGGTTACGGATATTATGCCGATAACGAACCGAATGGGGCTAGTAATTCGTCCTATCTGGATTTGTTGCATAATGCCAACGCGTTATCGGTCATTAATCCGGTATGGTATTTTGTTCAACCGTCCACGGCAGGCGGATGGAATGTTAATGACTGGACCACTTCTATTCCCACCATTAATGGACAAACCAATGCACAAGTGGTGACGCAAGCGGCGCATAATCAAGGAGTCTTAGTCATGCCCTCGGTCGGCGTTTATTACAATCCTTCTTCGGGTCCCATCACGACGTCTACCGAACAGCAACAACTCGTGCAGCAATTAGTCGCCATCGTACAAAAAAATGGCTATAACGGCCTAACGATCGACTTCGAAAGTCAAGGGTCCGGTAATCTTAGTATTAGCCAAGCCTCAACGCAGTACACTCACTTTATTCAAATGCTTGGAACCAGGTTGCATTCCCTTGGCAAAAGGCTGATGATCGCGGTCTATGCCAGTCCTTATCCCAACACGATATACAACTACGCTGCCTTGGCGCCGTACGTCAACTGGATCAATATTATGGCCTATCCCGAACGCAATAGCACCACTCCGCCCGGACCGACACAAGGATTTACGTGGCTTACCAATATTGTGCATAATGCTCTGGCAACCGGAGTCAATCCTGCCCAAATCATTTTGGGCGTTGCACCGTATGGGCATTCGTGGACCTATACCAATACCGGCCATACAGGAAATTCATATGAATCCAACCGGGCAATCAACGCGTATATCAGCGCACACCACATTGTCCCTTTATGGAATTCGCGGGAAAAAGCTATTGTCTTTACCACCGGTCCATTGGCCCAAACGCCCGCAGCCCCCTTGTCCTACAACACCAACCAGTCAGCGACACAAGTGGCCAACTTACAGGCCATCTTAAACGTCGTGCTATTGCAATATGCCGTGGACAATAATCAAGTTCCTCCTCCTCTGTTGTGGGCTGCAGGATATTATGGATCGCAAACCACCCAAGCGGTTGCGCTTTTCCAACGGGAGTTTCATGTTGCCAATGCCGTCAGCGGAGTCTACGGGCCATCCACGGCCCAAGCACTGAGCCAAGTCATCAATCAGTATAAGATCGGCCAAACACAATGGTGGGACCAAACCTCCCGTTCCTTTGCGGATTTGCTAAAATTATCTCTACAAAACCATTTGGCTGGAGTGGCTTCCTGGCGATTGCCTTTTGAAACCGGGCATTACTGGAGTACTTTGACCTCCATGGCATCCATCTGGAAATAATAAAGGAGAACCCAACGTATGTACGGACGGAATCGTTTCATCCTATTTGGTGTCGCACTCAGTCTGATTGTGCCAGGGCTTGTCGCCGGTTGTGGAACCTTAGCTAGCACTTCGACACCAACTTTCAGTGGATCGACGACATCGCACAGTTCGGTGCCATCATCTCGTGCGGCTTCGTCTTCCCACCACACGACGCCACCAGCACCGGACAGCCCGACCCCGCCTCAAGCAGGAGTCTATTCGGAGATGACGATTCAAGTGGCGCAGGTCGCGGCCGACGGACCGCATACCATAAACGGACGTACGCTAAATGCGTATACCTTGAGCGTGTCTATCCACAATCCGACGTCAGCCATGATTCCTTTAGCTCTCAACGATTTCAGCGTTGAGCCATGGGCGTCGCAGACCTATTTTTATTCCCATAACGACGTCTTGAGGGATCACTCGATGACACCTTCGTTATTTCCGGTACCGATTAAATCCTCTAACCCATCCAGCGTCGTACGCTACATCCAACCCGGCTCCTCGGTCACGGGCGATATTACGGTAATGGTCCCTCCCTCGCCCCGCTACCAAGTAATCTGGGGAGGGTCTACCAAGGCGGCGGCCACTTTTAGCGTGTCATCATAATAACCAGGTCAGGGAGCCAAAACACCTCATCTCGTTTTGGCTCCTTCATATTAGACCCTGCACAGATAGGACACATCCGCTATACTTAAGACGAACACCACTATAGGAGGGGACGCAACATGGCAGGGTTGTTAGATCGGGTCAAGACGATATTAGGGTCTAAGGCCAATCGCGTTTTAGATTCGGTGGAGGATCCCACGGAAACCATCGAATATTCGTATCAAAAGATGCAAGAAGCTCTCCAAGAGACACGTCGCCACATTCTTGAAGTCGCTACTGCCAAAAAGCAGTTGGAAATGCAAGTCGCTGCTTTGAAAAAAAAGGCAGAACAATATGCGCTGGATGCCAAGGACGCTGTTCAGGCCGGCCGCGACGATCTAGCTACGCAGGCCCTATCTCTCAAGGGTTCAACGGAACAACAAATTCAGGATCTTCAAACTCATATTCAGGAAACCCAGGCCGAACAAGATAAATTAGCCGCAGCCCAACAAAAATTGGAAACGCAAATTGAAACATTCCGCACCAGAAAAGAAGTCATGAAAGCCCAGTATTCCGCCGCCAAAGCCGAGGTGCAGGTGGGAGAGTCAGTACACGGTATTACGCAACATGCTGAAGATATTTCGGGAGCCTTACAGCGGGCTCAGGACAAGATTAGCACCATGCAAGCCAAAGCGTCGGCATTGGATGAATTGGAAGCGTCGCCAGATCTTACTGCTTTGCCGGAATCCCAGGACGATCCCATAAGACAACAGCTACGTACAGCCAGTCACAGTGCTGACGTTCAAGAAGAGTTGGCAAGATTAAAACAGGAAATGCAGCGTTCATCCAAACCTCTGGACGCTTCATCAGATACATCGACAGATAAATAATATTCGCACAACCATGTGGGGCCGATTAGGCTCCTTTTTTTTCTGAGCAGCTCTCTCAAGACACGGCAAGAAAACACATGCCACCGTAACCGGACCGTCCTATCCGTCACCCTTGCGGTACGGGATATTTTGACGAAGTCCCTTCAGTTTGGTATTTTGGTGAGGGTTTTACGGAGACAGCCGGAGGATTGTTTTCATATCTTGTAAACATACTAGGGCCATGAATCTGGCTTTAGAAGCCGGTTGCTGGAACAATGACTTCAACATCGGGGAGTCATCCCTTTGGTTGCCGCGTTTAGGCGTTTGATCAGCATGATTTGAGGTGAACGCGACGCCTATGTCTTATTCCGAGCAGTATTTTCTACTCCAAGGACGTGTTCCCGATTCAGCGATTGCCTGGCTGGCAAACCGGCCAACCAAATGGAACTCGAAAACCGTACTGCCCCGTAGTCCATGCGGCACCGACGGGCTCTAGATCATCGGATGACCGAGTGAAAACATTGACGGGTTGCTCGAGTGGCGTCCAATAATGCCAGCCATTGGCTGTGGATTCACAAGGAGGTTTCTCTATGAGCGAGACAAAACAAACAACCATCCGTTTTGCCGGCACCCTCTACCACCGACTCGAACTTGCCAGCGAACGTACCGGTCTGACCATCAACTCCATCGTCACCATCGCCTGCCTGGATTGGTTGCGGCGCCATGAAGATCAGCTGTCGCTATGGGAGGAAGGCATGACCCCGCCTCATGAGAGCGAATGATATCATAAGCCAGCTTTTACCGGCCGATCAACATTTCAGCTTGTTGTAGGAGACCATGGATTAGGAATACCTGGTTGATCCATTAACCCTTCTGCCATTTTGTTAACTTTTCTCCCATGACAGTAATCGTTGACATGATGACCTCAACGATGCTCGTCGAATCTGAAACCCTGTGTTTTTGGAATTGTCATAGCCACGGTAAAGGTGTCCAAACGGACCGTATTCGGTTCC
>JAKADI010000078.1 GCA_021820675.1 Bacillota bacterium
GTGCGGTCAAACGTTCCCCGAATCCCGCGAAACCGGTCGTGAATGGCCGCGTAGGATCCATCCAGGCTAAAAGCACAGCTTAAGAGTCCGGCCGCTTGCAATTGGGCCAGACGCTGACGGGTTACCCGCGGCGTAGCACTCGGCGTGATCGATGGGCGCAGACCTCTTTTATGAGCCTCGCTGACAATTTCGGCTAAATCATCGCGTTCCAGAGGATCGCCGCCGGTCAATACAAAAACCGAGGACCCGCCCTCAGCCAGCGGGTCAAGAATATATTTCACCACCTCGTCCACCGTTAGCTCATCGGGATTGCGATGGCGAATGGCCGATGCCCGGCAGTGCCTGCAAGCCAGTTGGCAGGCGCGGGTCGTTTCCCAAATCACCACCGCAGGATATTTCTCAAACACACTCATAACATGTCAACCCCTTCACGCTTATTGGACAGGTTATTTACATCTGGTCCAAAAAAGTGATTCGCACATTTGACACCACTGACGCGTGTCAAATATAAATCTGCCAGGTGGACAACAGCTTTTAGACCGTCTGCGCCTGACCTCTCAAAATGCTTTTCTACCTTCCTTCACAACCGGATTTTGGTCATGACAAAATCTATGGTGTGCGCAGCACCCGGCACGCTAGCTTGACGTCGCTTGGGGACATTTGCAGAGATTTTTACCTCGCCGCGCCACCAATGACACACCACTTCCCTGTCATCAATGTCCGTTTGTTCCCGCAACACAACACAAGCCTCATGATCTTTTGTAGCGTATCCCTACCTTCTGCTATGTACCGTGATAAATATCACGTCGTCCGTCGCAAGTCCTGCCAATAACAAAACGCTCTGTAAGATGCCCACCACTCGTTCTTCAAAAATCGACGGATTAGAGCGCATATTTTTGGAATCTTGTGATTTCGCAATGCTTCTCAAAATCCCATGGGTCTTACCAACGCATGACGCGTTCTCACATGTCCGGATTGTCATCGGCGAACGGACGAAAAGACTGCTCTTTTACGGATTTGTGACAGGACTCACACACAATTCTCTAACCTCCGAATACGATTCATTGGTAGTGTCTACTGGTCTGGAGGCGAACAGGTGGCAACAACAATGGAAGATTCATCAACGCAGACGGAATCGAAAACTGAATGGATTGATATGCGAATTATGCGGGGTGACAAGGATACCAAACTCACATCCAAAAGCTATCAGGTGCCCTATGTCCCGGGCATGGTCGTGTTGGACGCGGTCCGCTGGGTTCAAGAACATAAGGATGCGGATCTTGCCGTTCGTTGGAATTGCAAGGCTGCGCACTGTGGATCATGCGCTGCCGAAATTAATGGTATGCCCCGCCTGCTGTGCAAGACGCGCATGGACAACTCTGGGAGCAACCCGGTAACCGTGAGTCCGATGAAGGCCTTTCCGTTGATTAAAGATTTAGTGACTGACGTGTCCTGGAACTACGAAGTGGCCAAAACCATTCCCCCTTTCGAACCGGCGCACGACGGGCCATTTGTGATGTATCAACACGATATCGAGCGAGTAAAGGAATTTCATCGCTGTATCGAATGTTTCTTGTGCCAGGATACCTGTCATGTGTTGCGAGAACATCAAGAATTCGGCAAATATTACGGTCCCCGCTTTATGGTTCTCTTAGCATCTTACGAAATGCATCCGATGGACAAGGGGGACCGTTTGTCATTGATTCATGAAGAGGCGGGCATCGGCATGTGCAATGTCAGCAAATGCTGCACAGAAGTCTGTCCACAAGGCATTCGCATTACGGACAACGCCATTATTCCGTTGAAAGAACGCGTGGCCGACCGGTACTATGATCCCTTGAAGAAATGGCTCCACAATCGGCTGCATAACCCAACGCGTCCACACCTCGCAAAGAAAACCCATTACGACGCCAAAAAGTGAGATCGGCGTGATGGATGGGGAGCTCAAGACTGCTCTTTCCGCTCAGTTCAGGTCCGTCCATTCCACCTCGGGGCTCGCAGGAATGACTCCCTCAGAGCCCTGAGGCCATGATTTTTCGACAGCGCCTACATCCGTGACTCGGCGTCTTCGAGGGTGACATCACCCACCTCATAGGTAAGATAGTCCCGCACCGCACGGCCAATGAAACAGCGATCGCGAGCCGTTTGAGCCGCATCTTTATAATTTTGGATACGGTCGGGATCCCCGCCCTGGATAACAGGATTGACGATAATACGGGCAAACTTGGCGTTTTGCGGATACCCTTCCACCACTCCGTGGGTATGAATCGACACAGAAACTCCAGGTAGATGCCGCTGTTCTAACACCCGCATCAGTGTTCCGCTGTAGCAGGCGGTCACCGCGGCTAAAAGGAGGGTTTCGGGGCTGGCACCGACTCCTTTACCACCCATCGTGTCGGGTGCACTGTACGGGAGGAGATGGTGGTCACCAATGTGCATTTCTCCTTCCCCCTCGCGCCCGACACCAGCCCATTTGGCATCGACATCAAAGGTTAAATCCATAACTTATATTCCGCCTCACTTTCTGGCGCTTCCGCTCCTCAATTGAATCCGGTACGGGCCTGGGGTCGCAATGTTCTTTCCCAGGCAACCGGTCCTTTCCCATGATTTCAATGCGGATATTCTTCATTCTATCTGGTCGAGCTCTGTTGATGCTTCACCGCCCAAGACGGCATTCTCTTGACGTTCTAAAGTTTCCCGTCATGACATATTTTGGCGCGTTCCCTGCACACAGGCATACTATGGGACACGCCAATCGATGGTGCATTAGGAATTCTCGGATAGAGCGGCTTTAGCTGATGTGATAGATATCACTAAGCGTCTCGTTGCCATACTTCCCGCCGCATTGGATACTTCCGGATGTGCCACGACAAGACGGCCTCGCCACCGAGACTAAGAATAATGGCCTGACGACTTGCTCGGGATGAGGCATTGCAGCACCTCATTTCGCTCGGATCCAACACCGCTTACTGCCACAGATCTTCTCCCCGCTTTGGTCCACCCGTGGATCCAGGATATGAATACCGTGTTGTCTGCGAACCCAAGCCAGACAAACGGGACTTGACTCTAAAGTCGCAATTCACGCTTCCGGTGGAAAGAGAAATCACGCCCGCCCGATGGAAAATCCGAATTCCGCGGCAACCTGAAGAACCGTCCCATGGTTCGGCGGGTGAGCTTTCTGCCACCGAACTTCCCTCGCGTTACGATTCCAAAATCTCGGCATAAGCGCGCACTGGAGATCCGGTGCCCCCGCCAATCTTAAGCGGCATCCCCCAAAATCGAAATCGGTGTCCCACGAGCGTTTCCAGTCTGGTTAGATTCTCGTAGATAACCACGCCAGCACCTAACAGCCGTTGATGGGCCACAATAGCCTGGTCTTTTGATGTATCGATGGAAATGGCATCGGTTCCAACGGCCTTGACACCCCGTGTCGCCAAAAGCATCGCGGCGTCTTCTGAAAGCCCGGGCCATGCGGTGCGGTAGCGGCGGGCTTCGGCACCTTTTTGCCACCAGCGGTCAAATCCATAATGGATCAGCACGATCTCCCCGGAATTGATGACCCCTTCCCTCTTCTCGCTATTTAAGAGATCGTCTGCGGACAATGTCTGATCAGGACCTACAAATGCCGCATCCACACAGCGGCCTAAACCCGTAAAGTGATCCAAGTCCAGGGCATCGATACTGGCACTCTCCGGGTAAAAATGCATCGGTGCGTCTACATGGGTTCCGGAATGCTCACCCATGATAATTTGGGCGTGTGCCGAGCGATCTCCGAACTCTAGTCGGTTCCACATCATGCGGAAGAACTTGGTGTGGGTGGCAAAGTGAGGCTGATCGTTTTCGAGGGTATGCGACAAATCTAAGAGCATCACAGAACGTCTTCCTTTCCCAATGAGGTAAGAGCGTCTACCTACTGGACGATCTGAGCCATCGGCACAACTTTGATACCCGCTTTCCGGAATCCCTCTCGGAGACGCGCCACTAAATCTGCGGCCCCTTCTGTGTCGCCATGTATGCAGATAGTGTGGACCGCTAAATCCAGCCAACTGCCTTCCCTGGTTTTGACCCGCCCGTCCTGGACCATGCTTACCGCCCGCTCGACCACCCGATCAGGATCATGGATCACAGCCCCAGGCACGCGCCGGGACACCAAGGTCCCATCAGGATTGTATTCGCGGTCGGCAAAAACTTCATAAGCCACCCGTATCCCGGCTGCTTCAGCCGCTTTAGCCAACTCCCCGCCATAGGACACCACCAAGAGTGCGGGATCGAAGTCTTGAATACCTGCAACAATGGCGTCCGCCAAAACCCGATTTGTCATACTCAGGTTGTTCAATTGACCATGCGGTTTGACGTGTTGGAGCGCTACCCCAAATCGGCGACAGAATCCAAAAAGCGCCCCAATCTGATACAAAACGTCCGTCCGCGCCTCGTCGGGCGTCACGTCGAGATTGCGCCGGCCAAAACCCACCAAATCCGGAAAGCCGGGGTGGACTCCCACGCCCACGCCCAATTCTTTGGCCAAAGAAACCGTTCGGGCCATGACTCGGGGATCCCCTCCATGGAATCCCGCGGCGACATTGGCCGAGGAAATGAACCGCATGACGTCTTCATCGTTCCCGATTTTCCAGGCGCCAAAGCTTTCCCCCATATCACAATTGATGTCCACCACATTAGCCATTGCAGATACCTCCCCTATTCACGTTCGCATTTCAGGCCGTATCACTCCTACCCAATTTTTCCAAAAATCAAATGGCCTTCCGAGGCCATCGTCCCGTTGCCAAAATAAGGAGCTACAAGTGTTCTCTCCCGTGATCCCGGCTCTACAGCAATCTTAATATCAGTGGAACACTCGCCGCTACTGGCGGCGAGGAGCTAAATCGGCGTAGGGTCAAGGTTTAACCAGGTTCGCTGCTCTTCCAGGGCCTCTCGAGCCTCTACGGCACTTACACCCCGAAGATGCACCCGGTCACCCGGCTTTAACTGGGCCAGCACCGGCCAGTCAGCTTGAATGACATGGGCGATAGTCGGATAGCCGCCAATACTTCCCCGTGATTTTAACAGAATAAGGAGTTCTCCACTGGGCGGCACCTCAATCGAACCAATGGCCAGCCCTTCCGAAATAGCATCACCCCGCAATGATGCCGCACTGAGGGCATCTCCTTCGAGCCGTATGCCGATTCGATCCGAATGCGGGCTCACACGAAAGTTCGCCGTTTGTAGGCGATTCCAGGTGTCCTGTGAAAATCGGGTAAGGTGCACCCCCGGTAAAATACGGATTTTCTCGCGGCACAGGCCACTCTCAACGGGAGCTGCCATCAGTTGGGCTTCTCCCCCATGGTAATTCAATACATCTCCGGGCTTAAGTCCACGGCCTTCGAACCCCCCAAATTTGGAGACTAAATCGGTAGACCGGCTGCCAAGAATATCCGGCACGTCTATACCCCCGGCAAAAGCCAAATACGCCCGGGCTCCCCGTTTAATCCCCGAAAACCCAATGCGATCCCCTGTTTTGAGGTAGCGCGAATGTCCTGGACTCCAACGACTCTCACCGATATAGGCACCCAAGTCCGCTCCCGCCAACGCCGCCCAGCCATCGTCCAAAGCCTCGAGTTCAGGACCAAGAAGGGTAATCTCTAAGAGTGCCGATCCTGGCGGATTGTTCACCAATCGGTTTGCCCAGGCCGCTGCATAATCGTCTAAGTGTCCACCCACCATGATGCCGAGATGTTCATACCCCCGCCGGCCCATATCTTGAACGGTTGTGAGAAGTCCGGGACGTAACACTTTAATGCGCAGCATAAGGCACCTCCTCGACGACGCTGTGACCAGCCATGACGAGTTTCGTGAGACGGGAAAACTCCTCCGCGTCCACTGCCCGGAACCATAAGAAATCTCCCGGTTGATAGAAAATCGGCGGGTTCCGTTGGAGATCGAAAAGTCGCGCCGGAGTCTTACCCAGAAGATGCCAACCCCCGGGCGTTTCTGTGGGATAGACTCCTGTCTGCGATCCCGCAATCGCGACCGATCCCGCGGGTACTACGGTGCGAGGAGACGAGCGTCTGGCAAGCCTTAGGCTAGATGGAAGAATTCCACAAAGAGGAAATCCTGGGGAAAACCCCAGGCAGTAAATAAGATAAGGAGATGCCGTGTGTTGGCGGATCACCTCTTCGGGCGTTAACCCCAAAGCGTCTGCTACCACTGTTAAATCAGGGCCCGCTTCGCCTCCGTAGAGCACTGGCAGCACAAAGCTTTTGGGATTTTGGCTTATGTCATCGACAGGCAACCCCTCGAGCCGAGACAATAACTGGTCACCCCTCATAGCCAGGGGGTCGTATTCCACGAGCAATGTCGTGTAGGCAGGAACTATCCCCCATACTCCGGGGATAGCGGCCGCACGCACCGCGGCTCCCACTTGGTGTACGAGTCGGTTAACCCGCGGTTCAATTTCATGGCCAAACGTCAACAAGACGGCCCCGTCTCCCGCCATGAACGCGTCAATCCATAATGTCTTCGCCATATCCATTTCCACCTGCCCACTTCTTCATTTGTCTTAGACACTGGCATTAGCCAAATCGGTGCCTTTCGTTTCAGGCAAAAATAAGAGGGTGCTAAGGCACAGAATATAAGCCGCTGACCCAAATAGGGAAATTCCCCCGGCACGCCCATAGCGACTGGCCAGGGCGCCAACCAAGAAAGGCCCAAAACCCGCAACGCCGCGTCCAAAATTATAAGTAAATCCTTGGCCAGCGCCCCGAGCTTCCGTTGGAAAGAGCTCTGACAAAAAAGGGTCGAATCCGCTGAAGATCCCCGACGCATGGAATCCTAAAGGAAGACTCAAGACCATCATCAGGCCCGGACTAATCAGACAAGGCGTGTAGACTAAGACAATTAATCCGCTAAAGATCGCATCAATGGCAAAGGTTGCTTTACGTCCTAGCCCATCGTTAATATACCCCGATAAGACGTAGCCCGCATAGGACCCGACGATGATAATGGCTAAATATCCGCTTGACCCGATGACCGTAAGATGTCTATCCACTTTCAAGTAGGTTGGAAGCCAAGTGAAAATCGCATAATACCCGGATTGCGCCCCCACTGC